>JAGODN010000066.1 GCA_017998195.1 Desulfobulbus sp.
GCATGGTGGCCAGCACAAAGGTGCGGGTGGGCAGCCGGGTCAGGCCGGCGGCCAGGTTGATGAGGAAAAAGGGGAACACCGGCACCAGGCGGAGGAAGAGGAGGTAGTTGAACCCGCGCTGCTCCAGTTCGCGGTTGATGGGTTCGAGCCTGCTGCCGAAGCGCTTCAGGACCGCCTCGCGCAGCAGGTAGCGGCTGACGAGAAAGGCCAGGGTGGCGCCGATGGTGGCCGCGATGTTGGCGTAGAGGGTGCCGCGGAGGGTGCCGAACAGGGCGCCCGCGGCCAGCGACAGCACCGCCGCGCCGGGCAGGCTGAGCGCGGTCTGGACGATGTACACGGCCATGAAGCCGGCCACGGTGAGCAGGGCATGCTCCCGGGCCAGGGTGACCAGAGTCTGGTGGTGGGCCTTGAGGGCCTGCAGGGTGAAGAACCGGTCCAGGTCGAGCGCGAAAAAAAGGACAATGGCCAGCGCGCCGGCAACGAGAAGTGCCATTCGGCCCCGGTTCATGGCGTCCGCCCGGGTTTCCGGTTCACAAAGGGGATTCTGAGCAGGGACCAGAGCCCCAGCTCCGCCGGGTCGCGCCACTCGCGCAGGCCGATGGTCATGCCCAGGTGGCCGTCCCGGGGCTGGGCCCGGTAGGAGCCAAACAGCCAATCCCACCAGGGCAGGCTGAAGCCGAAGTTGCTGTTCGTCTCGCCGACGATGATGGAATGGTGCGCCCGGTGCATGTCCGGGGTGACCACCACCAGCCGCAGCCAGCGGTCCACAGCGGCCGGCAGGCGCAGGTTGGCGTGGTTGAACAGCGAGGTGCCGTTGAGCAGGATTTCGAACACGAGCACGGCCAGCGGCGGGGCGCCGATGAGGGTGACCGCGACCAGCTTGATCCCGGTGGAGAGGAGGATCTCGACCGGGTGGAAGCGGGTGCCGGTGGACACATCCAGGTCGAGGTCGGTGTGGTGCATGCGGTGCAGCCGCCAGAGCAGGACCCGGCGGTGAAAGAGCCGGTGCTGGAAGTAGATGACCAGGTCGAGGGCGAGCACGCTCACCACCAGCGGCACCGTGGTGCCTGCGTCCACCAGGTTGAACAGCCCCCAGCCGCGCTCTGCGGCCAGGGCGGCCATGGCGAACGGCACCACCGGCATTGCCAACCGCACGGCCAGGGTGTCCGCGGCGACGATGAGCAGGTTGACCAGCCAGCGGCGGCCCTTGGCCACGGTGAGCGGCCGCCGCGGCCAGCGGTGTTCGAGCAGGGCGAACAGGCCGAGCAGGCCAAGGAAAGCCACCAGCCGGAGGGTTTCGGGATGCAAGGCGGGCAGGTTCATGTCACCACCTCCGCCAGGCAAGCCAGCCGGCGAACAGCCGGCGCAGGGTCGGGGTCAGGCGGGTGCGGCTCCAGGCGTCGGCCAGCTTGCGCACCGCCTCGGTTCGGGTCGGGTAGGGGTGGATGGTGCGGCCGATCACGCCCAGGCCGAGGCCCGCGGTCATGGCCAGGGCCAGTTCGGCGATCATCTCGCCGGCGTGGCGACCGACAATGGTGGCCCCGAGGATGGTGTCCGTACCGCGGCGCAGGTGCACCCGGGCAAAGCCCTCGCTCTCACCGTCGAGCACGCAGCGGTCCACCTCGGCGAGCGCCACGGTCAGGGTGGTGGTTTTCATGCCCCTGGCCTCGGCCTGGGCCGCGGTGAGACCCACGTGGGCGATCTCCGGGTCGGTGAAGGTGCACCAGGGGATGACCAGCCGGGAAACCTTCTGCCGGCCCGGGAACAGGGCGTTGGCGAGCAGGATGCGGGCCTGGGCGTCGGCCGCGTGGGTGAACTTGAAGGCCGAGCAGAGGTCGCCGGCCGCAAAGACGCGCGGGTTGGTGGTTTGCAGCCGGTCGTCGACGCGGACCCCGTGGCGGTCGAAGTCGATACCGGCAACCTCCAACCCGAGCCCCTCGACGTTCGGGGCGCGACCGGCCGCGACCAGGATGGCGTCCACGCGCAGCTGGTCCGCGCCGCCCTGGCCGTCAATATCGAGTACCCGCTCGCCATTCTCGATGCGCACGGCCATGACCCGGCTGTGCAGGCGCACCTCTATCCCTTCACGGGCAAACACCGTGGCGAGCAGGTCGGCCGCCTCGCTGTCCTCGCGGGCCAGCAGCTGCGGCCCGCGCTGGACCAGGGTCACCCGGCTGCCGAAGCGGGCAAAAGCCTGGGCCATCTCGCAGCCCACCGGGCCGCCGCCGAGCACGGCCAGCCGGCGGGGCAGGTCGGTGAGGGTGAACAGGGTCTCGTTGGTCAGCGGCTCGGCTCCTGCCAGGCCGGGGATGTCCGGCAGCGCGGCCCGGGCGCCGGTGCACAGGGCCGCGCGGTGAAAGGTGAGCCGCCGGCCAGCCACCTCGATGCAGTCCGCACCGGTAAAGCGAGCCTCGCCCAGGAACACGTCCACGCCCAGCTGGTCGCGGAAGCGGCGGGCCGAGTCGTGGCGGCTGATCTCGGCCCGCAGTCGGCGCATGCGGGTCATGATTGCGGCAAAATCGGGCAGGGCGCCTTCCGGGCCCGGTCGCAGGCCGTAGGCATCGCCGCTGCGCGCCTCGTGCGCGGCCCGGGCGGCGCGGATGAGCGCCTTGGAGGGCACGCAGCCCGTGTTCAGGCAGTCACCGCCAAGGAGATGTCGCTCGATCAGCGCCACCCGGGCGCCCAGGCCGGCCGCGCCGGCCGCACAGACCAGGCCGGCCGTGCCCGCGCCGATCACCACCAGGTTGTAGCGGTTGCGCGGCTCGGGGTTCGGCCAGTCCACGGGATGGACATTGGCCACCAGCGCCTGGTTGTACGCATCGTCCGGCAGGACGGTGACAGGGGGGGTCATGGCCGTTTTCCCCGGGGGGCGAACTGGCGGCGGATCTCCTCCATCCGCCTCCGGTTCTTGCCCAGGTCGCTGTACCCCAGGCGCGAGGCCGAGCGCACGTGCACGACCCGGTTGGCCCTGTCCAGCAGGAACTCGGCGTCATCGACGAACAGGGTGGTGCGCAGCTCCAGGCGCAGGTAGCCGGGCTGTTCCTCGATCAGGGTGGCGTCGGCGCGGCCAATGAGCACCGTGCGCAGCCTGGCCCAGGCCGCGTCCGGCTCGTCGGCGAAGGTGAGCGGGGCGATGCGGTGGCGTTCGTCCGTGGCCTGGCTGGACACGCAGTTGGGCGAACGCGGGCAGGGGACGAGCAGACCGTCCTGCGCGCCCAGGTTGTCCGGTCGTTCGCCGGCGCAGCCGCACAGGCTGAGCAGGCCGAGGGTCAGGGCAATTATCCTGCCTGGACGCTGTCGCATGGGGGCCTCCCCGGGCGGGTGGTGGGCGGATACGGGCTGTGGCGTGATCGGGGCATCCTACCATGCCGCTGGTTCCGTGGAAAGCGCTGTGGCAGTGTGGCTCTTCCGGGTGGGCGAATTCGCGCTGCTGCCCGGCGACTCCTCCGGGCCGTCGGTTGGCTCAGTGGATCTCGGTGAGGGTGAGCGCTCCGTTTTTTTCCTCGGCGCGGAAGAGGATCTTATCGCCCGGACGGAGGGCATCCAGCAGCCCCTTGTCCGGAACCCGGAACACCATGGTCATGGGCGGCATGTTGAGGTGGACGATGCGCTCGTGGCGGAGGGTCACCGTCCCGTTTTCCTTGTCCACTTTCCGCACCTCGCCGGCGGTCAGGTCGGCCCGGGCCTGCACGGTCGCCGGCCGATCACCGGTCGCCGCGCCGGTTTGGGCACAGACAGGGTGGGGCGCAAGCCAGCAGGCGAGCAGCAGGGCAGGAACAACGGACAGTTTCAGGTCGGGCATGGTCGGTCTCCTTGTACACAGGTCTGGTAATGATGGGACGGCGGCACCGGGTCGTTTCAGTGGCCCGCGTGCCCGCCCGGCTTGCGCACCCGTACCTCGACCGCGGCCGCGGGCGCCTCCCCCCGGTCCATGGCCGGCCTGCCGGCGGAACCGGAGCGGGGCGGTTCCTGCACCTTCTGTTTGTACTGGTACGCCCGGGTCCCCCGCGGTTGCCGGAACCAGCCGGGATCGGCGTAGTCGCCGGGCTGCTGGTCCCGCCGCACCTTGACCACGGTGAACATGCCGCCCATCTCCACCGAGCCGAACGGGCCGGCGCCGGTCATCATCGGGATGGTGTTGTCGGGCAGGGGCATGGCCATCTCGGTCATGTCGGCCATGCCCCGTTCGCCCATGACCATGTAGTCGGGGATGAGCCGGGCGATCTTGCGGCTCAGGCCGCGGTGATCAACGCCGATCATGGTCGGCAGGTCGTGGCCCATGGCGTTCATGGTGTGGTGGCTCTTGTGGCAGTGGAAGGCCCAGTCGCCCTCCTCGTCGGCGACAAACTCGATCTGGCGCATCTGGCCCACGGCGATGTCCGCGGTCACCTCGGGCCAGCGCGCCGCCGGCGGCACCGGGCCGCCGTCCGTGCCGGTCACCTCGAACTCGTGGCCGTGCAGGTGGATGGGGTGGTTGGTCATGGTCAGGTTGCCGATGCGCACCCGCACCCGGTCGTGCAGGCGGACGTTCAATGCATCGATCCCCGGGAAGACCCGGCTGTTCCAGCTCCACAGGTTGAAGTCGAGCATGGTCATGATCCGCGGGGTGTAGCTGCCCGGCTCGATGTCGTAGGCGTTGAGCAGGAAGACGAAGTCCCGGTCCACCTCGGCGATCATTGGGTGGGGTTCCTTCGGGTGGGTCACCCAGGAGCCCATCATGCCCATGGCCATCTGGGTCATCTCGTCGGCGTGGGGGTGGTACATGAAGGTGCCGGGCCGGCGCGCTTCGAACTCGTAGACAAAGGTCTGGCCCGGCTGGATCGCCGGCTGGGTGAGGCCGGAGACGCCGTCCATGCCGTTGGCCAGCCGCTGCCCGTGCCAGTGGATGCTGGTGTGCTCGGGCAGCCGGTTGGTGACAAAGATGCGCACCCGGTCGCCTGCCACCACCTCGATGGTCGGGCCCGGGCTCTGGCCGTTGTAGCCCCAGAGATGGGCTTTCAAGCCCGGCGCCAGCTCCCGCACCACCGGCTCGGCCACCAGGTGGAACTCCTTGGCGCCCCGGTGCATGCGCCACGGCAGGGTCCAGCCGTTGAGCGTGACCACCGGGCGGTAGGGTCGGCCGGTGGGCGGGCTGAGCGGCGGCATGGTGGCGGCCTCGGTCTGCCCCACCGGTTCGGGCAGGGCGGCCAGGGCAACGCGGTTGACCAGGGCCGCGGCCACGGCGCCGCCGGCCAGACCGGCCGCTTGCAGAAAGGCTCTTCTCGTGGTCATGGTCTCTCCTCCGCTTCCCTTGCCCGTCAGTGGTCGACCGGGGCTGGACTGCCCGCGCTCGCCGGCGGGACGCCCGCCGGCGCCTCCGTGGGTTTGCCGATGATGGCCGCCTGCAGGGCCCCGTCGGCCAGCCAGAAATCGCGCTGCGCCTCGATCGCCGCGATCACCGCGTGCACCTGGTCGCGGGTGTCGGCCAGCAGTTCGAACACGCCGATGAGCATGCCGTTGTAGCGCAGCAGGTTCTCCTCGGCGATCACCCGGCGCAGCGGCAGGACCTCGTCGCGGTAGTGGTGGCACACGTCCCAGGCCGTGCGGTAGGCGGCGTAGGCCTCCCGCAGGTTTGACCCGGCCGCGCGCACCGCGGCCTCCAACTGGTTGGCCGCGGCCAGGGTTCGGGCGTTCATGGCGTCGCGCTGCATCTCCCCCCAGTCGAACAGGGGCAGGCGGACACTGATTTCATAGCCCTCCCGGTTGTCCCGGGTCCCGGCCGCATCATCGAACACGGTGTCATGGCGGACGCCCAGTTCGATATCCGTCAGGCGGGTGAGCCGGTTCAGCCCCTGTTCCCTGGCCGCGGTCTCGTAGGCGGTCCGGGCCAGCTGCAGGTCAAGCCGGGCCGCGCGGGCCGCCGCGCTCACCTCGGCCGGGTCCCTCGGGCTCGCGGGCAGGTCGGGCAGCCGCTCGGGCAGCTGCAGCTGTTGCTCCTGGGCATCCGAGAGGCCGAGCACCCGGACCAGTTCCTCCCGGGCGGCGGTCTCGGCCTGCCGGGCCGCGGCCAGGCGGGTGGCCGCATCGGCGTAAAAAGCCTGCTGGCGGGCGTACTGCAGCCGGCTGAAGTTGCCCACCTGCTGCAGGCGGCGGGCCAGTTCGGCGCTGATCTCGCCCACCTCGTACACCTGCTGCGCATACACCAACCTCTCCCGGGCGGCCACGGCCCGCACCCAGGCCCGGCGGACGCCAGTGACCGTGTCCACCGTGTCCTGGGCCAGGCGCACCTGCGACAACTCGATGCGAGCTTGAGCCGCCGGGTAGCGCAGTGGCAGGGTGAGCAGGTCGAGCAGGCCGAAGGTGAGGGCGCGCTCGAACTCGACCTCGTCCGCCAGGGTGGTGCGGGTGAACACGAACCAGGGATTGGCGATGCGGCCGGACTGGGCCGCGCCGGCCGCCTCGGCCCAGTTGCGGGCGAGCATGGCCTGGATGGCCGGGCTGTTGACCAGGGCGAGATGGACCGCGTCCTGTTGATTCAAGGGGCGGGCGAGCAGGGTCGCGGCTGTTTTCGTCATGGCCGCGCGCTGTTCGTCGGTCTGGGCCAGGGCGAGGTTGCCGTCGGTGAACCCGGCCGTGGTCCGGTTGGTCCGCGCCAGCGACTCCTCGAAGTCCACCCGGGCGCAGCCGGCAAGGGCGAACAGCACAAGCGCCGCCGACAGCAGGATCGGCAGCAAGGGCCGTTCCCTGTTCATGGCTGGCCGCCGTGGTCTGGCGGGTGGGTTGTCCCGGCCGGAGGGGGACCGTGGGTGGGCAGCGGTTCGCCCGTCGCGGGAGGTTCGGGTTCGGCCGCCTCCTCCAGGTAGGAGCGCCAGCCGCCGATGCGGCCGACCGTGTCGTTGGCCTCCGGCCAGGAGCTGATCGCCTCGTCCCGGAACGTATGGTATTGGGTGAAGATCGAATTGTAACTCAATTCAAAATCGACGTTTCCAGAGTCCGTTCCGGTGGCTTCGTCGCCGGCCGCACCGGTGGCCGGCAGGGGTGTTCCCGCCCACCCGGCGGTGAGCCACAGCAGCACCAGGACCACCGGCAGCGCAGATCGGCCCGGAAGGGTGGGGGCGTTGGGCATGCGGACCTCCCGTGGATCGGATGGCTTGCGGCGCCCCTGCCTGCGGCGCCGCCAGCCCGCTGAAACCCGGGAGGGGGCATTGCCCCTCCCGGTGGGACCGTTTACGGCAGGGCGGTGAGCAGCGCCTTCTGCGCGGCCACGATCAGCTCGAGCAGGGCGTACTGGTGCGCCGCTTTCTTCTGCATCATCGAGCGGCACATGGACATGTGGCCCATCATGTTCTGCATTCCGGCATGGCCCTGGGGTGCGGCCATCATGGCCATCATCGGGCATTTGCCGTCCTGCATCATGGACTGCATCATCTGCCCGTCCATTTCCCGCAGCAGGCCGATGGCCCGGGTCAGGCCGTCCAGGTGGGCGGCCAAGAGCCGCTTGCGCTCGGCCGGGTCCGTGCTCGCCGCGATGGCGTCCATCTGCGCCTGCAGCTCCCGCATGCGGGCGGCCATGGCCTCGTCCCGGCGCTGCATCTCCTCCATGCCGGGCATAGTGCCCATGGCATGCCCCTGGTGGCCGCCGGCCTGGGCCGGGGCGGCCTGGTCCGCCGCCGCGGGTGGGGCGACCTGGTCCGCGACTGCGGGCTGGCCGTGGTCGTGGCCGGCGGCAGCGGGTGCGGGTTCGGTAGCCGCCGGCCCGTGGGCGGCGTGGTCGACCGGCTGCTCGACGGCAGGCGGCGGTGGCAGTTCGTGGCCGGCATGGACGTCGGCCTGAGCGGCCGGCGGGTCCTCGGCCAGGGCCGGGCCGGGCACGGCAACAACAACGAACAGGGCAAGGGCGAGCAGGAATTTCCGTGGGCAGGACATGGTGTCTCCTCTTTGGTTGGGGTGGTTGCGGTGGCCGCGGCTCAGCGGGTCAGGCTGACCTCCCGGCGCACCGTGTGGATGGGGAACTCGGCCTCGGCCACGCCCGGCAACTGCCGGAAGGTGAGCACCGCTTCGACCATCGCCTGCTGCACGCCCTCGGGCAGCCGCACCTCGATGGTCTCCTTTTTCGGCACGAACGGCTGCAGGCTGGTGTCGCGCAGCAGGGTCAGCTTGCGGTTGGCCGCGTAGACCATGGTGTGGTCGTCGTAGCCGAGGGAATGCTGCGGCATGTAGGTCTTGGTCTCGGTGTACAGCTCCTTGCCGTCCATGGCTGTCACTTTGATGTCCAGGGTCACCCGGTTGGGCGAGGGGCAGCCGTCCGGGAAGCGGTGGCCGATGCGGCTGACCACCTCGGTGTTGATCACCGCCAGGGGGATGAACTCGGTGGCGTTCGGCTTCATCCGGTAGCCGACCGTGGTGACGTTCAGGTCGATCCACTCCTGCAGCCGTTTGGAGGTCTGGGCCTTGTCCTGGTAGTTGGGCGGGAAGCGGTGGCCGCCCTGGTTGCGCATGTGGCAGTCCTGGCAGGACTGGGTGCCGCCCATGGGCACGTAGAAGTGCTGGTGGCTGTCAAAGGTGGAGGTGCACCACATGGGCTCGTCGTAGTGCTGCACGTTCGGGCCCTGGTGGCACTGGGCGCAGAACACCGTGTCGCGCATCATCTCGCTGGGCTCTGCGGTGGGGAAGGTGGTGTCGCCGTGCGGGCCGGCGTGCTTCGGCCCGTAGATGACCCCGGCTTTGGGGGCGCCGTCCCGGAACTTGCGCAGGATGGCGTTTCGCTGGTGGCAGACCAGGCAGGTGATCTGCAGCTTGTCGAGCACCTCCTCGTCGCCGTCGACGATGGCCTCGGCGATCTCCACGGCCACCGCCTCGGAGGCGTCCATCATCTGCGGCAGGTGGCATTCCACGCAGGGCTTGAGAAACTCGCGCATGCCCGGCGCGACCTCGTGCGACTTCTTCAGCTCCGTGTCGCGGGAGTTGACGTAGCCCTGGAAGGTGGCCAGCGTCCTGCCGATGGGGCCGAGCATCGGCTTGGCGTGGAGCGACTGCTCCCAGTCCGCGTAGATCTCCGCGTGGCACTCCCTGCACCGGCTCGAGTCGAACCGGGCCACCAGCTCGTCCAGGGTCTGTGCCTCCTTTGCCGCCGCGCTGCCGGGAAAGGACAGCAGCAGGACTGCCACAACCATCGCCAACTGTTTCATACGCTCCTCCTCTGCCAGTGTGCCCGGTCCGCGGCCTGCTCAAAGGGAAGGACGCGGCCGGCAAGGGAAACAGGCGGCGCCGGCGCGGTCACGCGGGGACGCCGTGGCCTGTTCAGGGTGCGGATGCGGTCTGGGTTTGCCGCTTCGGGGGGCGCGGGTGCGCCTTCCCGCGGCGACGGTGCAATAAGCCTACAGAGTGGCAGGGTCGCGGTCAACCGCGCTCTCGCCGGAACAGCAAAAAAAAACACTGCGGCAGAGGGGATTCGGTCTGGCGGTGGGCTCAGTCGCCCTCCTCGGCGTGGCGGAAGGCCTCGGCCACCAGCTGGCGGAGCAGCTCGCCCGACCAGGGCTTCATCAGGTATTTCCACACCGCGCCGTGGTTGAT
>JAGODN010000405.1 GCA_017998195.1 Desulfobulbus sp.
AAGGGGAAAAGACAGCCGCCGCACAATCGCTTGAGCGGCTGCGGGACAGGGGCGGGAGGGGGGGTCAGGCCGGGGCCGGTGCTGGCGGGCCGTTGTCCAGGGCGCGGCGCACGGCCCGGGCCAGGGTGTCCAGGGCCACCGGCTTGGCGAGCAGGGCGCGAATGCCCTCGGCGCGGGCCCGGTCCTGGTCGATGCTGTCGCTGTAACCGGTGCAGATGATGATCGGCTGGTCCGGCCGCAGGGCGAGCATGGCCCGGCTGATGGCCAGGCCGGTGAAGCGGGGCATGGTCATGTCGGTGAGCACCAGGTCCCAGGCGTGCACGTCCCGGGCGTAGGTCTCAAAGGCCCGCGGGCTGTCGGTGAAGGTTTCCACGGTGTAGCCCAGGGTCTGGAGAAACCGCTCCAGCACCAGGCCCACGCCCGGCTCGTCGTCGATGACCAGGATCGATTCCGTGCCCGTGGGCAGTTCGCCCTCTGTTTCGGCCTCGGCCGGCGGCGCCTCGGTGACCAGTTCGGGCAGGTAGACCCGCACCTCGGTGCCCTCGCCGGGGCGGCTGTTGACGCTGACCGCGCCCAGGTGGGCGACCACGATCCCCTGGACCACGGCCAGGCCGAGCCCGGTGCCCTCCCCTTCGCCCTTGGTGGTGAAGAACGGCTCGAAGATGCGCTCACGGATCTCCGCCGGGATGCCGCAGCCGGTGTCGCGCACCGAGAGGCACAGGTAGGGGCCGGGTTCCAGGTGCTCGAGTCCGGGCGTGGCCTCCCCGCCGGCAAGGGTCACCCGCTCGAGACCGATGGTCAGCTCGCCGCCTTCCTTCATGGCGTGCAGGGCATTGGTGCACAGGTTCATGAGCACCTGGTGAAGTTGGGAGGGGTCGGCCAGCACGCTTCCCTCGGCGGCGGCCAGCCGCGGCACGATCTCGATGGTGGCCGGGAAGGAGGAGCGCAGCATCTTGACCACCTCGCGGACAATGCGCTGCGGCCGGAGCGGCTGGACGCGCTCCTCGGCGTGGTGGCAGAAGTCGAGGATCTGGCGCACCAGGTCGCGGGCGCGCAGGCCGGCCTGCTGGATCTGGTCCAGGTCGCGCCGCACCGCCGGGTTGGTGTCGCCGATGGCGGCCAGGGCCATGGCCGCGTAGCCGAGGATCACCGAGAGGATGTTGTTGAAGTCGTGGGCTACGCCGCCGGCGAGCAGGCCGATCACCTCCATCTTCTGCACCTGGCGGAGCTTGTCCGCGGACTCGCGACCGGCAACGGCGCCGCGGCAGGTTTCGGGACGGTCGATCAGGGCGGGCGGCGGGGCACCGTCCGCGCCCGCGCCGCGGTCGAGTACCAACCCGGCGACCCGCGCTGCATCCGTGCCCGCGTCGACAAGGTCGCCCCGTTCGCGCACCGGCCGTGCACCGCCGTCGGCGTGCAGCAGGCGGTAGTCGACCTGGTAGGGGCAGCCCTCGGCCGCGGCCCACTGCACCGCGGCCAGAACCCGCGCGCGGTCGTCGGGGTGGATCAGCTCGGCCAGGGTGCGGGCCGGCGGGCCGATGAGTTCGGCCGCGGTGCGACCGGTGAGCGGTTCGCAGCCGTCACTGACCAGCAGCAGGGTGCGGTCGCAATCCATGGCGGCGCTGAAGACCATGGCCGGCAACCGGTCGAAGAGGGCGCGCAGCTGCCGGGAGGATCCATCCTGGTCCGCCTCGAGCCCCTGGCGGTCGTCCGGGGAACGGGACTCGGCGGCTGCCGGTGAACAGCCGGGCCGGGCCATGGTTCCCTGCCGGTCACTCGCTTGCATGCTCTCTCCTCCCGGGCCGGTCGCGAATGCTGACCGACGGTTGCCACAATGTCGCACATCCGCCTGTTTTTCTTTTTCTTTCTGGACAGTATCATACGGCAAAGCGGCCCGGTGGTCAAACTGGAAAAAGGAATCCGTCCCACCACGGGCAGAGAGCGGCCGCGCCTCGCCGGACCCATGGATTGGCGACGGATTGTCAGCGACCGGGCAGCGTGGTAGACTCAAGCCCCATCGGCCCGGCGGCCGGGTCGCCCCCCACTCCTGCACGAGGTTCCCATGCCCTTTGTCCTCAGTTTCATCGGCTGGCACAATTCCGGCAAAACCACCCTGGTCAGCCGGGTGGTCGGCCTGCTCAAGGCCCGCGGCCTGCGGGTGGCGGTGATCAAATCGACCAAGGAGCGTGGCCTGGTCCCCGAACCCGCGCAGACGGACACGGCCGTCCATCGCCGGGCCGGGGCGGACGCGGTGGCCCTGGTCGCGCCGGACCAGTTCCTGCTGCGCACTGCGCCGCCGGCGCAGGATCTGCCTGCGCTCGCGGGCCGCTACTTCGCTGACATGGATATCGTCCTGGCCGAGGGGTTCAAGCAGGCGGCCGGGGTGGACAAGATCGAGGTGCGGCGGGACGCCGGGGCCCCGGTGCTCAGGGGGCAGGTGGCGGGGGTGGTGGCCACGGTCACCGACCTGGCCGGGGTGGATGGGGTGGTGTTCGGCCGGGACGACATCGCCGCCCTGGTCGACTGGATCGAGGCCCGGCGGGCGGCCGCAGCGGAGGCCCATCATGGCTGAGTCGGTCCCCTCGCCCTCGGCCAAGGCCGGCCTGCCGCCGGGCGCGCTCGTCCATGTGGGTGCGCAGCCCCAGGCTGAAGGCCGCGTCACCCTGATCAGCTACGGCC
>JAGODN010000407.1 GCA_017998195.1 Desulfobulbus sp.
TGACCACCCAGGTGGTCGAGGTCTATCCCAACGGCAACCTCAAGATCCGCGGCGGCAAGTCGGTGACCGTGAACAACGAGAACCAGATCATCTACCTCACCGGCATTGTCCGGCCCTATGACGTCACCGCCGACAACACGGTGGATTCGGGCAACATCCTCAACGCCCAAATCGCCTACACCGGCAAGGGCGCCATCTCGGACAAGCAGAAACCGGGCTGGCTGATGCGCATCTTCGACACCAACTGGCCCTTCTGATCCAGGTCCGCGCCATGAAACGACTGTTCATCGCCCTCTTCACCCTGGTCCTCGCCCTGCTCTCCTGCCCGCCGGCGCAGGCCACCCGCATCAAGGATCTCGCCAGCCTGGAGGGCGTGCGCGAGAACCAGCTGCTCGGCTACGGCCTGGTGATCGGCCTGAACGGCACCGGCGACGACATCAAGAAGTCGGTGTTCACCAAGCAGGCCATCGCCAACATGGTCAAGCGCATGGGCATGGGCCTGACCGCGGACGTGTTCCGGCAGATGAAGACCAAGAACGTGGCCGCGGTCATGGTCACGGCCCAGCTGCCCGCCTTTGCCCGGCCGGGCACCGCCATCGACATCCTGGTCAGCTCGGTCGGCGACGCCAGCAGCCTGTCCGGCGGCACCCTGCTCATGACCCCGCTCAAGGGCCCGGACGGCAACACCTACGCGGTGGCCCAGGGACCGCTGGCCGTGGGCGGCATCGCCTTCGGCGGCAAGGCGGCCAAGGCCCAGAAGAACTTCCCCACCGCCGGCCGGATCACCGGCGGAGCCCTGGTCGAACGGGCCGTGGGCTACGAACTGCCGGCCTCGGGCGAGCTGCTCTACCAGCTGCGCGAGACCGACTTCACCACCGCCGCGCGCATGACCGAGGCGATCAACAGCCAGTTCGGCGACGGCACCGCCCGCTCGCTCGACTCCCGCTCGGTGCGGGTGCAGAAACCCGCCTCCTACCCGGGCGAGCTGGTGAGTTTCGTCGCCGACCTGGAGAACATCGACATCCAGGCGGACGGCCCGGCCCGGATCGTGGTCAACGAGCGCACCGGCACCATCGTCATGGGCCAGGACGTGCGCATCTCCACGGTGGCGGTGTCGCACGGCAACCTCAACCTGGTCATTTCCGAGTCCATCGAGGTGTCCCAGCCCAACCCGCTGGCCGCCGGCACCACCGTGGTGGCGCCGACCACGACCATCAACGCGGTGGAGGAGGAGGGCAACCTGGTGGTGCTCGAGATGGGCGTCAACATCAGCGAAATCGCCAAGGCCCTGAACGCCATCGGCGCCACCCCCCGCGACCTGATCGCCATCTTCCAGGCGATCAAGGCGGCCGGCGCCCTGCAGGGCGAGCTGGTCATCCTCTGACACGGCCTTACCGCCGGCACAGCACGGAAACAGGAACATGAAAACCGCCATCGACCCGGCCCAGGCCCTGGCCGCGGCCCGCACCACCCCGGACGCGGACCGCGCCCTCCACAACCGCCGCAGCCTGAAAAAATCCTGCCAGGAATTCGAGGCGATCTTCATCCAGTCGCTGTTCAAGGAGATGCGCAAGACCGTGCCCGAGGGCGGCCTGTTCACGCGCAGCACCGCCACCGAGATGTACCGCGACCTGCTCGACCAGGAGGTGGCCAAACAGGTGGCCGAGCGCCAGTCCATCGGCCTGGCCGAACAGATGTACCGGCAGATGGAAAAACGCCTGGACGACGGCAAGTAGCCGGGGCCACCGTCGCTGCCGCGCCCGCAGGCCGCCAGCCACCACTTTTTTGGTAAAGTTTTTTCCCACCCCAGCCGATACAGTTGGCAACAGGAACAAAAAATTCCTGTCCAGCCGGGCCAGGACGGCCCGCACATCCCGCACGGAGGCGGAACCAACATGCAGATTCACGTCAACCACACCACCCGCCCGGAACCGCAGCCGGCCGCTGCCCGGGAACGGACCGGCCGCAGCAGCGAGCCCCCGGCTCGCCCGGCCCAGGCCGACACGGTCAGCCTGGGTACCGGCAGGACGGCAGCCCCCACCTACGCACCCGGGGTGCACGGCGGCACCGGCGACACTCTCCGCTTCGAGACTCTGCGCCAACTGGTGGTCAGCCTGCTCGGCGAGCAGGGCGTGGCCACCGGGATTGCAGCCGGCGAGACCCCCATCGATCTTGCCGCCATCACCCCGGCCGAGGCCGAGGAACTGATCGGCGTGGACGGTTACTTCGGGGTCGAGCAGACCGCGGATCGCATCTTCCGGTTCGCCGTGGATGTTGCCGGCGGTGACCCGGCCCGCCTGGACGCCATCAAGGAGGGGATCGACCGCGGTTTTGCCGAGGCCAAGGAGGCGTTGGGCGACTGGTTGCCGGACATCTCCTACGCCACCTTCGATGCGGTCATGGCAAAACTCGACCAGTGGGCGGCCGGCACAGCGGTCGTGGTCTGACATTTTTTTGAAGGTGAAGACAATGAGCGTGGAATTTTTCGGAGTACGCGGCATGGGGCAGATCGGCACCATCAACACCGTCAACCGGCCCGGCGAATCAGCCGCATCGGGGAAAACCGGCGCAACCGAGGGCACCTCGTTTTCCGCCGCCCTGCAGGGCGCGACCCAGGCCCAGGCCGCCGGCCGGCCCGAGGACGCGGCCCGCGCGGCCCGGGTGCAGGAACTCAAGG
>JAGODN010000406.1 GCA_017998195.1 Desulfobulbus sp.
GCCGTGGCGGCCAGGCCGGCGAGCGCTGCCGGCTCGAACCCCGCGGGCAGAAGCGCCTGGCCCGCCCCCGGCCGGCCGGCCAGGTCAATGAACAGGCTGGCCAGCGCCGTGGCCCGGGCCGCAGATTCAGGGGCGAGCGTGCCGCCCCGGGCGAGTTGGTTCAGCCCGCTGCCGATCTCGGCGAGCAGACCACTCCGCTCACCCGGCGCACTGGTGAACAGGGCCGCAATACGGCCGAGCAGTCCGCCGAGGGCCTGGTCCGGCGTCCCCGCGGCCGCAGCGGTCCGGCCGGAGACCGCGGCGAAGTACTCCAGGGTCTCGCGGCTGGCGGTGCTCAGCCCGGGCAGGTGGGCCGCCTGGTCGGCCAGGCCGGTGAGCGCGGGCAGGGTGGTGGCCTGCTGGCCGATCAGGTGGATGGTGGCGCCGATCATCCGGTGCACCGGGTTGTGCACGATCTGCAGCTCCACCCGGGGGACGAGCGCGGTCACCTGCAGGTCGAGCCGCGCCCCCACCGAGAGCGGCGTGGCCGATTCGGCCAGCAGCTGGCGACCGCCGATGTCGATGGTGAACTGGCCGGTGGAACTGCGCGCGCTGATCACCCCCTGGAGCAGCTGGCCCTGGGCAAAGGGGGCCTGCTGCTGACCGCCGGTCTGGTAGCCGGACAGCTGCTGGATGCGGAGGATGGGCAGGGCGGCGCTGGTCGGATCCATGACCTGGCAGGTGGGCTGTGGTCCGGCGGCTGGCCGGGCCGGTCAGGGCGTCTGCACGTTCTCGCGCAGCTGCCGTCGTTGTTCCCGCAGACAGCAGGAAACGATCTGGTCCCTTGTTTTTGGCGTTACTTCAATAAAATGAAAGGCAACCTGAAAGCGGTTTCGACGGATCCGGTAGGAGCGGATCACATTGGCCAGGCAGAAGATGGGTTCCGGGTCCTCGGACGGGGTCAGTTCCAGCAGGATGCGCTGGCTGCTGGTCGGCCGCTGGCTGAACATGGCCAGCAGGCCGCTGCCGCTCAGGTCGATGGTGGTGCCCGTCATCCGCCAGCACTCGGCCCGGGTGTCCTGCTGCTCGGCGGTGTAGCTGGCCTTGACCGGCATGTTGATGGGCACCCGGAAGTAGTCGCGCAGGGATTCCGGGGTGATCGGTTCGCGGGCGATGAAGCGCAGCCGCCGGTTGTCGATGACCTGCTCCAGCCGGGCGATGAGCACGATCTTCTCGCCCTGGTGCTCCACCGTGATGCTGCAGTTGCCGTCCATGCGCAGGTCGTCGGCCTGCCAGGCGTCGGGCGGGAAGAGCAGGTCCAGGGCGGGCGGCTCCTTGCCGAGGACCAGGGCGTTGCAGCGGAGCATCTCGCCGCCCTGCCCGGGCAGGTCAACCACCGCCGGGACGTTGGCGCCGATCCTGGCGAGCTGGTCGTCGAGCCGGGACACGGTCGCTCAGGTCTCCGCCGGAGGCGGCTCCGGGTTGCGCACCAGCACGCGCATGCGCAGCTGGCGGCGCTGCAGCTCGAAGCAGCAGGCCATGATCTTGTCCTGGCTCTCCGGGTCGATGGCGTCGAAGGCCAGGGCCACGTAAAAGGTCTCCGCACCCACCTGTTGGCAGCGCACCACGTGGCCGTAGGCGGTGATCAGGTCCATGGGCCCGGCCGGCAGGGTCAGCTCGATGCGCACCCGGCGACCTTCCTCGATGGGCGCGTTGAAGCTGCACAACAGGCCGCTGCCGCTCAGGTCAATGGTGTCGCCGAGCAGCTTCCAGGATTCGCCTTCCCGGGCCAGTTCCTCGGGGATGGCCGAACTGGCCGCCACCCGCGTGCTGGCTGCCACCCGGAAATGGCTGCGCGCCTGGCTGTGCCAGTCGATCTGTTCGATTTCGCAGGCAAGGGTCCCGGGGTCGCGGACCGCAACAATGCGGGCGGTGAGCACGGCGCTCCGTTCACCCAGATCCACCCGCACCAGGCAGGTGCGGCTGGTGTCGACCCGTTCCGGCACCAGGGTGGCCGGGGGAAAGTGAAGGACCAGGGCAGGCGGCGCCCCCTGGCCGGAGAAGCAGGACAGCCGTTCCCGCTCGGTCGCGCCGGTCAGCGGCACATCGGCCAGCAGCGGGGTCTTGTCCTTGAGTGCAAGAGCACAACTGTTCTGTGATGGCAAGGTGTTACCTGCTTGGGCAAAGTGGCTGGGAGATGTCCGCTACCTTGCCATAAGCGCATCGGGATGAAAAGGTATTTTTCACGACCGGGCCGGGCGGGACGGACAGCGCCGGGCGCGGGCCGGGGCCCGGGTCAGTTGGTCGAGCTGATCCTCCTGCCGGTCTGCCCCGGCGGCTGCCTGTAGCCCTGGAGCACCTCGTTGCCCCGGCGCAGGGCTCTCCGTTCGCTCTGCTGCACGGCCAGCACCGCGTTGAGGTGGGGCAGGAGCCGCTGGTTGCGCTCCTGGATCTCCTGCATGAGGCTGAGCAACTCCAGCACCCGGCCCTCATGGCCGTCGCCGCCCTGGCCGAGCAGGGTGAGCACCCGGCTGTCGTCGGCCCGCACCGACTCCTGCAGCTCGGTCATGGTCCGGCAGAGCCGGTCGATGCCCTCGTGGTCGCCACGGTACACGGCCTGTTCGATCTCCGCGTTCAGCCGCGCCAGTTTGCGGTACTGGTCGATGGTCCGGTCCAGCAGTGCGGCGCCCATCTCACA
>JAGODN010000067.1 GCA_017998195.1 Desulfobulbus sp.
CAGCCGGCCGACCAGCCGCATGCAGTACACCGGCGCCTCGTATGCGCGCAGCATGGTCGAGTTCCACCGGCCCTTCGTGCGCGTGCGCACCGAGGCCGAACCGCTCACGCGCATCTTCCCCGCCCCGGTCGCCTGGGAGAGCCGGGTCGGGGACGCGGCCGAGATCGGTCTGACCCGCGGACTGGTCGAGCCGGTGCTGCGCATCGCCGCGCGCCTGCACTGGATCCAGCACGGTCGCATCCAGCTGTACATCGCCTATATCGTGCTCACCATCGTTGTCCTGCTCCTGACCGTTTAGCGCGGCCGGGACCCAACACCCACGAGGTCGACCATGGAATCCCCCCTCGCCCTTGGCGTCGCCCTGCTCCTCGCCCCGGTCCTGCCCGGGGTGATCCTTAAGGTCAAGGCCCTGTTCGCCGGCAAGGCCGGACCGCCGCTCCTCATCCGCTGGTATACCCTGATCAAGCTGCTGCGCAAGGGCTCGGTGTACAGCGATTCCACCGGCTTCGTCTTCCGCCTGGGCCCGGTGGTCGGCTGCGCCACGGCGCTGCTGGCGCTGCTGTTCTTCCCCTTCGCCGGCCTGCCGCCCCTCCTTTCTTTCACCGGCGACATCATCGTCGTCCTCTACGCCCTCGGCCTCGGCCGCTTCTGCACCGTGCTGGCTGCCCTGGACACCGCCTCGCCCTTCGAGGGCATGGGCGCGGCCCGCGAGGTCTTCTTCGCCAGCCTGGCCGAGATCGGCCTGTTCGTCACCCTCATCCTCCTGCACCGCATGGGCGGCGGCCTCAGCCTGGCCGGCTGGTTTGCCGGGCCGCAGGCGATCTCGCTGGCCGGGCCGCAGGGGGCGCTGCTGCTGCTGGTGATCGTCGCCCTGTTCCTGCTCCTGCTCGCCGAGAACTCGCGCGTGCCGGTGGACGACCCGGCCACCCACCTGGAGCTGACCATGATCCACGAGGTGATGATCCTCGACCACAGCGGCCCGGACCTGGCCCTGATCGAGTTCGGCGCCCACCTGCGGCTGCTCTTCTCCGCCTGCCTGGTGGCCAGCCTGCTGCGGCCGCCGCTGGCCGCCGGAACGCTCGCCAACGGGCTCGTGTTCGTCGGCCTGCTCACGCTCGTCTACGCGGCGGTGGGCGTCACCGAATCGATCACCGCCCGGCTGCGCATGCCTCTCGTGCCCAAGTTCATTCTCACCTCGTTCGCCCTGGTCTTCTTCGCCATCATCCTCACCATGGAGCTGGTCTGATGAGCACCCCCATCGATGTCCTCCTGGTCACCATTCTCCTCAGCGTGCTCCTGTCGCTCGGATCGAGCCGGATGATGGCCCTGGTCAAGACCATGGCCCTGCAGGGCGCCATGGTCTCGCTGGTGCCGATCTTCCTCGAGCAGCAGCGGCTGACCAACGACGGCATCCTCTTCTTCCAGCTCATGTTCCTCATCAAGGCGGCGCTCATTCCCGGCCTGCTCTACCTGGCCGTGACCCGGGTGGCGATCAAGCGCGAGGTCGAGCCGCTCATCGGCTACCATGCCTCGCTCGCCGCCGGCCTCGCCTTCATCCTGCTGGCCGCCTACCTGGTCGAGCGCATGACCCCCTCCCTGCCGGGCGGCCACGGGCTGGTGCTCATCACCGCCTTCACCACCCTGGCGGGCGGCCTGTTCCTGATGATGAGCCGTACCAAGGCGATCACCCAGGTGATCGGCTACCTGATGCTCGAGAACGGCATCTACCTGGTGGGTGCCACCCTGACCGGGCGGGCGCACAACCTCTTCATCGTCGAGTTCGGCGTGCTTTTGGACCTGCTCGTGGGCGTGATGATCATGGGCATCATCCTCAACAACATCAACCGCACCTTCGACGACGTGGACACCGCTCACCTCGAACAGCTCAAGGACTGATTCCATGCTCGAATTTCTCATTCTCCTGCCCCTGCTCGCCGGCCTGGCCACCTTCGCCCTGCCGGTGCGGATGGGCCGGGTGGTGCTCGTCGCCAGCGGCCTGCTCCACCTGCAGCTCACCCTGCTCGGCTGGCTGCGTTCCGCCCAGATCGCCCTGCCGGCCTTCTTCGCGCCCACCCCGGCGGGCATGCTGGTGCTGCTCGTGACCAGCTTCATCTTCGTGTTCATCGCCGCCTACGGCATCTTCTACATGCGCGAGCAGGAGATGCAGAGCGAGCCGGTCTACCTGGGCTGCATGCTCCTCTTCCTCGGCACCATGAGCATGGCCGCCCTGGCCGACCATCCCATCGTCCTGTGGATCGCCATCGAGGCGACCACCCTGGCGAGCGCGCCGCTGATCTTTATCAACCGTTCGAAAAAGGCGCTGGAGGCCACCTGGAAGTACGTGCTCATCTGTTCGGTGGGCATTGCCCTGGCCCTGCTCGGCTTTTTCTTCATCACCCTGTCGCTGGACCGGGCCGGTCTCGACCTGCCCCTGACCTTCACCTCGCTGAACAGCGTGGCCGACCGGCTCGACCCGCGCTGGCTGAAGATCGGCTTCCTGTTCGTGCTCATCGGCTTCGGCACCAAGATGGGGCTCGCGCCCATGCACACCTGGCTGCCCGACGCCCACAGCGAGGCGCCCAGCCCGGCCTCGGCCCTGCTCTCCGGGGCCCTGCTCAACTGCGCCTTTCTCGGCATCTACAAGACCCACACGCTCCTGCACCTGGCCGGCCTGGGGGACTTTTCCGGGGCGCTGCTCATCGGCTTCGGCCTCTTGTCCATGCTCGTGGCCGGGATCTTCATCCTCGACCAGCCGGACTACAAGCGACTGCTCGCCTACTCGTCCATCGAGAACATGGGCGTGATCGCCTTCGGGGTGGGCATCGGCGGGCTGGCCCTGTACGGGGCCATGCTCCACCTGGTCCACCACTCGCTGCTCAAGTCCTCGCTCTTTCTCTCCGCCGGCAACCTGGTGCTCGGCTTCGGCAGCAAGCTGGTGGCCCAAACCGGCAACATGGCGCGCATGCTGCCGCGCACCTTTGTCGCCTTTTTCGCCGGCTTTGTCGGCATCTCCGGCCTGCCGCCGTTCGGCGTGTTCGCCAGTGAACTGCTCATCGTCCTTGGCGCCTTCCGGAGCGGCCACCCGCTGGCCGCCGGCCTGTTCATCGCCGGCCTGGTGCTGGTGGCGGCCGGGTTCGCCCGTATCGTCACGGCCATGAGCTTCGGCCCCAGCCGGGACGAGATCCTGGTGCCCGAGCAGGGCCTGCGCCTGGCCTCGCCCTTTGCCCTGCTCTGCACCTCGGCCCTCCTGGTGGTGTGGATGCCGGCGCCGCTTCTGGACACCATCGCCGGCGCCATCGCCCTGCTCGGGGGGCAGATCCATGGATGACTTTCTCAAGATCAACAACGGCGTGGCGCTGCCGCGGGCCGACCTGCCGCGGGTGAGTTTTCCCCGCTTCTTCCGCCTGCTCTCCGACCTGGTGCGCTGCAACGGCTACCTGGTGCAGTTCTTCGTCCATCCCGAGGGGGAGCGGAACCTGCTGATCGCGGTGGCGCGCACCTCGAACCTGCTCGTGCTCACCACCGAGGTGGAGCGGGAGTTCCCCTCGCTCACCCTGGCCGGCGGGGCCAAGTTCAACCTGTTCGAGCGCGAGATCGCCGAGCAGTACGGACTCCGCCCGGCCGGCCACCCCTGGCTGAAGACGGTCCGCTACCACGCCAACCGCACCGGCCGGCCGGACGTGTTCGGCAACGACTACCGCGCCGACATCCCCGGCAACACCCCCTTCTACCGGGTCGAGGGCGAGTCGGTGCACGAGGTGGCGGTGGGGCCGGTGCATGCCGGCATCATCGAGCCGGGCCATTTCCGCTTCCAGTGCGCCGGCGAGGAGGTGCTCCACCTGGAGATCCAGCTGGGGTACCAGCACCGCGGGGTGGAACAGCTGCTCACCGCCGTGCCGTTCGGCCGGCTGCCGGTGATCGCCGAGGCCATCGCCGGTGACACCGCCATCGGCCACAACCTCAGTTGCTGCCAGGCCATCGAGGCCCTGGCCGGGCTCGAGGTCGAGCCCGGGGCGCGTACCGTGCGGACCATCGCGCTCGAACTGGAGCGCATCGCCAACCACCTGGGCGACCTGGGCGCACTCAGCGGCGACGTCGCCTTCAACCCGCCCGCCGCCTACTTCGGTCGGCTGCGCGGCGAGTTCCTCAACCTGCTGCTCGTTCTTGCCGGCAACCGCTTCGGCAAGGGGCTGGTGCGGCCGGGCGGGGTGGCCCTGGCCATGGGCGGCGCTGAGCGCTCCCTGCTCAAGGCCAAGCTGAAGGAGACCAGGAGGGAGATCGGCCACGTCTGTGACCTGCTCTTCGGCGCCCACACGGTGCTGGCCCGCTTCGAATACACCGGCGCGGTGGACCGGCGCACCGCCGACCAGCTCGGCCTGGTCGGCCCCGCCGGCCGGTCCTCGGGCCTGGAGTACGACGTGCGCGAGTTCTTCCCCACCGAGTGGTACGGGGCGCTGCCCGGCTGCACCAACCGGGTGACCAACGGCGACGTGCTCAGCCGGGCCATGGTGCGGCGCGAGGAACTGCACCACTCGCTCGACCTGGTCGAGCGGCTGCTCGACGAGCCGGACGAGCCGCACCGGCCAGTCACGGCCCATGACTGGCGGCTGGCGCCGGAGCACTTCGTGGTCACCCTCAACGAGGGCTGGCGGGGCGAGGTGAGCCACTGTGTGCTCACCGACGGGGCGGGGCGGATCGCGCGCTACAAGGTCAAGGATCCCTCGTTCCACAACTGGATGGGGTTGGCCATGGCCCTGCGCAACCAGGAGATTTCGGATTTTCCGCTGTGCAACAAGAGCTTCAACCTGAGCTACTGCGGCTTCGACCTGTGAACGGGACCGGGCAGGACAGGGACAGGGCGGCGCGGCGCGCCGGGAGGACAGGACGATGTTCAAGGTGATCGCAAACCGGCTCGAACAGGGGCACAAGACGAGCCGCTACCCGCAGGAGGCGATCGAACTCAGCCGGCGCTTCCGCGGCCTGCCGGAGATCGACGCGGCCTGCGACCCGGCGCTGGTGCGGCAGTGCGCCGAGAGCTGCCCGCAACAGGCCATCCTCGTCGACGAGCGGCGCATCGACCTCGGCCGCTGCACCTTCTGCGGCCTGTGCGAGCAGGTTTCAAAAGGGGCCTTTGTCCGCTTCACCAACCGCTTCGAACTGGGCGCGGCCCGGCGCGAGGATCTGGTCACCGACGGCAGCCTGCCCGAACTGGCGGCGCACGCCAAGGGACATTTCAAGCGGCTGTTCGGCCGCTCGCTGCAGCTCCGCCAGGTCTCGGCCGGCGGCTGCAACGGGTGCGAGGCGGACACCAACGTGCTCAACACGCCCTTTTTCGACCTGTCCCGCTTCGGCATCGACTTCGTCGCCTCGCCGCGCCACGCCGACGGCATCCACGTGACCGGCCCCATCACCCGCAACATGCGCGCCGCCCTGTTGGCCACCTACGAGGCCGTGCCCGAGCCCAGGGTGGTCATCGCCAGCGGCTCCTGCCCGATCAGCGGCGGCCCGTTTCATGGCTCCGGCGAGATCGTCGCCCCGCTCGACAGCCTGCTGCCGGTGGACCTCTACATCCCCGGTTGCCCGCCCCACCCGATGACCACCCTGCACGCCCTACTCGCCTTCTTCAAGCGCTGACCCCGGCCGTCCGGGTTGCCCGGGCGGGCCGGGCCGCGCTCAGGCCCCGGCCGCTTCCGCGCCCTCTTCGCCCCGGTCGAAGATGCCGGCGCGCATCTCCTGGTCGATCTCCACCAGGGCCCGCTTCATCTGCTTGAGGGCCTGGCGGATGCGGTTCTCGTTCTCCACCAGGGCGAGCCGCAGGAAGCCGTCGCCCTCCTCGCCGAAGCCCGCGCCCGGGGCCACGGCCACGTGCGCCCGGTTCATCATCTCGATGGCGAACCGCACCGAGCCCATGGTCGCGTAGGGCTCCGGGATCCGTACCCAGACGAACATGCCCGCCCCGGGTTTCTCCACCTCCCAGCCCATGCGCGCCAGCCCCTCGCAGAGCACGTCCCGCCGTTTCTGGTAGATGGACACCTGCTCGGTGATGGTGTCGTCGCAGTCGCGCATGGCGACGATGCCCGCCACCTGGATGGCGGAGAAGATGCCGTAGTCGTAATAGCCCTTGATCTTGGCCAGGCCGCCGACCATCTCCCTGTTGCCGACGCAGTAGCCGAGCCGCCAGCCGGCCATGTTGTAGGACTTGGAGAACGAGCCGAACTCCACCCCGACCTCGAGCGCGCCCGGGATCTCGAGCAGCGAGGGCGCCTGGTGGCCGTCGTAGACGATCTGGCCGTAGGCGAAGTCGTTGATCACCATGAAGTTGAACCGCCGGGCGAGCCGGACCATCTCGGCGAAGAACTCGCGCGAGGCCAGGGTGCCGGTGGGGTTGTGCGGGTAGTTGAGCATCACCAGCTTGGGATGCGGGTAGAGCGAGCGGCACATGGTGCTCACCTGGCGGAGGAACTCCTCCTCCGAGCCGAGCGGGAAGCGGAGCACGCTGGCCCCGGCGATGACCGCGGCGTAGACGTGGATGGGGAAGAACGGTGAGGGCACGAGCACCGTGTCGCCCGGGCCGAGCAGGGCCAGGCAGAGGTGGGAGATGCCCTCCTTGGAGCCGATGGTGCAGATGACGTCGTCCTCGCCGTTGAGCTCGACCCCGTACTTGCGACCGTAGTAGAGGGCGATCTCCCGCTTCAGGTTCTTCATGCCGCCGGCCGCTGGGTAACGGTGGGTCTTGGGGTCCACCGCCACCTCGCAGAGCTTCTCGGTGACCTTGTTCGGGGTCGGGTCCATGGGGTTGCCCATGCCCAGGTCGATCACGTCGATCCCCTCCCACCGTTTTTCCATCTTGATTTTGTTGATCATGCCGAACAGGTACGGCGGCAGCTGACTCATGCGCTCGGCGAAACGGACGGTGACCTCGTGGTTCATAACAGGCTCCTGGTGCGGGTGGTGCGGGGGCGGGCAGCGGCGACACGCTCAACCGGGCGGTCCGGGTGGGTGTGGCGGGGGTGCCGGCAGGCGGCGGAACCCCCCTGTCTGCCATTTTTTTTATCGTGCCCGGGCTGGGGTGTCAACACCCATGGGCGCCGGCGGCGACCGCTTCCCGGACGGGCGGAGACGCTTTCCGTTTGCCTCGCCGGCCCATTTGCCCTTTAATGGGGCCAGGAGCAGCGGCACAGACACCCGAGGGGAGGCAGGGATGCGCGGCAGAGCGAAGACATGCAACGTGGTCGAAGGGAGAATCCGGGTCAGTTGTCCGCGCTGCGAGCGGAAATGGTACCTGGCCGTGCCCGCCGGCATCCGCAGAAAGTCGGTGCGCTGCACCTGCGGCATGTCCACACAGTACACCCTCAACCACCGCGCCGCCATGCGCGAGACCACCTGCGGCAAGGCCCTGCTCTTTCTCGCCAGCGGCCGCCAGTGCCCGGTCTACCTCTGTGACCTGAGCCTCGGCGGGGTCGGCTTCAACGTCCCGCCCCAGTACGTGCGCGCCCTTGCCGCCGGCCAGGAGGGGCAGCTCAAGTACCGGGCCATGAACGGCTCCTCCATGCAGCGCCGGATCCGCATCCGCAGTGTCGCCAACACCCGCGTCGGCGCCCAGTTCCTCGACAACCGCTTCGCCGCCGCCTCCTGGTGACCCGGCGGGCGCACCGGCCCCTGCCGGCCGCGCCCTCCCGCCGTCAGCGCCCGCTTCCCGCCCCGCCCGCGGAAAAACCGATAAACCTCAAGGCATTCGGAATATTAACGGCTTGGCAAATCCGATCAGGGGTTGCGGTTTGCCCGGCGAGCGGGTATACACTGCAACTTTGATTGCCGACCCGGCCGAGACCCGATTTATGAACGCATCGTACAAACCCGTCGACATCCCTGCCTTTGACTGCAAGGGCAGCGTGCTCACCGTGATGGTCCTCCACCTCCGCGACACCGAACCGGAGATCCTCTACCCGCAGTTGGAGGAGAAGATCGGCGGGGCGCGCGCCTTTTTCGCCAACGCCCCCATGCTCATCGACCTGCGCAGCGTGGACGGCCCCGGCCAGGCAGCGCTCGACCTGCCCACCCTCGTCGCCACCCTGCGCGACCTGGGCGTGGTGCCGGTGGGTCTGCGCGGGGCCCTGCCCCTGCTGCACGAGGCGGCGCGCGAGGCCGGCCTCGGCCTCCTGGCCGTGCCCGGGGTGGAGCGGACGGTCGCCGCCGCGCCGCCGGAGGAACCGGTCCGTGAACCGGAGCCGGCCGCAGCGGAACCGGCACCGCCGGAGGAGGCGCCCGCCCCGGAGGTGGAGCCCGCGGCGGAGACACCCGCACAGGCGTCCCCGGGCGAAGAGCCGGCGCCCGCACCACCGCTGCCGGCGCCGGCGGCGACCACGGTCACCGTCACCCAGCCGGTGCGTTCCGGCCAGCAGGTGATCGCCCCGCACGGCGACCTGGTGGTGCTCAGTTCGGTCAACGCCGGCGCCGAGGTGTTCGCCGCCGGCAGCATCCACGTCTACGGCGCCCTGCGCGGCCGGGCCCTGGCTGGCATCGACGGCGACACCACTGCCCGGGTGTACAGTCTGCAGTTCAACCCGGAACTGGTGGCCGTGGCCGGCGAGTACCTGGTCAACGAGTCCCTGAGCAAACGGATCCTGAACCGCAGCGTCTCTGTCAGCCTGGTCGACGGCGTGCTGCGCTGTCAGCCGCTGGGCACCTTCACCCAGGACTGAGCGCGGCGCCTTCACCCCTCACATTCTCCCGAACCGAAACAACCATATGAGCGAAGAGAAAAAGAACGGCAAAGAACAACGGAAACCCGGCCAGGTGGTCGTGGTCACCTCGGGCAAGGGCGGGGTCGGCAAGACCACCACCAGCGCGGCCTTTGCCGCCGGGCTGGCCGTGCGCGGCTACAAGACGGCGGTGCTCGACTTCGATGTCGGCCTGCGCAACCTGGACCTGATCATGGGCTGCGAGCGGCGGGTGGTCTACGACCTGCTCAACGTCATTCACGGCGAGGGCTCGCTCAACCAGGCCCTGATCAAGGACAAGCGGGTGAACAACCTCTACATCCTGCCCGCCTCGCAGACCCGCAACAAGGACGCCCTGACCATGGAGGGCGTGGGCGCGGTGATCGAGGAACTGCAGCGCAGCTTCGACTACATCGTCTGCGACTCGCCCGCGGGCATCGAAAAGGGGGCCATGACCGCCATGTACTTCGCCGACCAGGCCCTGGTGGTGACCAACCCGGAGATCTCCTCGGTGCGCGACTCGGACCGGATCATCGGCATGCTCGCCAGCAAGACCCGGCGGGCCGAACAGGACCTGACCCCGGTGCAGGAACACCTGGTGGTCACCCGCTACGACCCGGCCCGGGTGGAGCGCGGCGACATGCTCAGCGCCGAGGATGTCCGCGAGATCCTCGCCATCCCCTTTCTCGGGGTGGTGCCCGAGTCCAAGGCTGTACTCACCGCCTCCAACTCGGGTGTGCCGGTGACGCTCATCAAGGAGTGTGACGCGGGGGACGCCTATTTCGACATCGTCGACCGCTTCCTCGGCCGG
>JAGODN010000408.1 GCA_017998195.1 Desulfobulbus sp.
TCCACGCTCAGCCCCTTCTGCTCGGCCGCGGCCGGGTCGATCCAGGGGCGGAAATCGGCCGGGGCCAGGTCCGGGAAGGTGAGCAGCAGGTTGCCCATGTCGCCCTTGGGATCGATGACGATGGCCGGCAGCCGGTCCATGGCCGCCTCCTCGAGCAGCGCGATGCCCAGGCCGGTCTTGCCGCTGCCGGTCATGCCGATGATGGCCGCGTGCGTGGTCAGCTGCTTGTTCTTGATGAGCAGCGGCCGGCGGGTTGCCTCACCGGTGTGCGGGTCGACTTCCCGGCCCAGGTAGAAGAGATCGAGCTGTTCGTAGTTGACCGCGTCCGCCATGGTGCTCCTCCCGCTGCGCTATTTGATTGAACCTGCCGGCCCTTTCTGCTTGAATAAAATCACTTCCACGTCAACCAGTTACGAGGCACGCCGATGGCCGACCCGATCACCCGGTTTTTCCTTGACCAGTTACCAGAGGCCCGGTTGAAAAACAACACCCTTCACGCCCCCTGCCCGTTCTGCGTCGGCGACCGGGACGGGCGGGAGGCGACCCTGGTGGTTTTTCTCCAGCCGGACAGCTGGTTCCACGGCTACTTCCGCTGTGCCGGCGGCTGCGCCGCCAGCGGCTTTCCGCTCCACTTCGCCCGCTTGCGCGGCCTGAACCCGGCCCTGGTGCCCGGCTTTGACCCGGACCGGGAATACTTCGGCCGCGAGGTCGACTACCCGGTGCGCAACCTGAACAACGAACTCACCGGCTTTGCCGACAAGCTGACCGCGGAGAGCGGCCGCCGCCTGTTCGCGGCCGGTATCACCGTGGAAACCCTGGCCGCGCTGCAGGTCGGCCACAACGGCCGCTACCTCGTCTACCCGTACGTGCAGCCGGACGGCAACTGCTACGCGGCCCGCTGCGTCCACCCGGACCGGCCCGAGGACGCGTTCTGGTATGGTGACGAGCGGTTCTTCGCCGAGCCGTACCGGCTGTTCAACGCCCCGGAGATCGACCGCTGCGAAAACGGCACACTGTTCGTGGTCGAGGGCGAGGAGAACCTGCTCTGCCTCAAACAGCTCGGCCTGCCCGGGGTGGCCGTGCCCGCGGCCGCCGACCTGGAGCACCTCGACCCGCGCCGGTTCGAGTGGATCCGCACCCTCTTCCTGTGGGTCGGCCACAGCGCCGAGTCCGCCGCCCTGGCGCGGGTTTTCGCCACCCGTGCCGGCTTCAAGGTGCGTATCGTCCGCTGGCCGGACAACGCGCCGAAGAGCGCCAGCCTGCACAGCCTGGCCACCGAGCAGCCGGACGGGTTCCAGCAGCGGGTGTTCGCCATGGTCCGCGAGGCGCGCGCCTTTTCCCCCTTCCCCTCGCCGGCGGGCGAGTTCCACACCTTCACCGAGCGGTTGGCGCAGGAGGCGGGCGCGGGCTGGGCCGGCCTGACCACCGGCTTTGCCCGGCTCGACCAGGCGCTGGGCGGCCTGCACGGGCTGAACATCCTCGGCGGCACGCCCAAGGCGGGCAAGTCGACCTTCGCCATCCAGGCCGCCGCCGACATGGCCGGCCGCCGCCTGCCGGTGATCTACTACGACTTCGAGAACGGCCGCCAGAAGATCTACCTGCGCATCCTCAGCCGGCTGAGCCGGCTGCCGGTGGAGCGCATCCGCTCCGGCAGCCTGGCGGGTGACGAGGCGGTGCGGCTGACGCAGGGGCTGTGCGCGCTCGAGGGGCTGCTCCCCTGGCTGCGGGTGGTCAATGACCGCAGACTCTCGCCCGAGACCATGCGCCGCCACATCGACTTCCTCCGTCACGAGACCCGCTCGGACTACGCGGTGGTGGTCATCGACAGCCTGCACAAGCTGCCCTTCAAGGACATCAGTCAGAAACGCAGCGGCATCGACGGCTGGCTGCGCCAACTGGAGGCGATCCGCGACGAGCTGGCGGTGAGCTTCCTGGTCATCTCGGAGCTGGAGCGCGGCCCGGACGGCCAGTTCGACCGGCAGCCGCAGCTCGGCTCGTTCAAGGGCTCGGGCGACATCGGCTATTCCGCGGACAACGCCCTGGTGCTCCTGCCCCAGTGGGACCCCTTTGGCGACGACCCGCCCGGGGAGCGGGCCAACGACCTGTGGGTGGTGGCCAGCCGCGAACACAGTCCCGGCCTGGTGGGCGCCTACCGGGTCGACTACCCGTTCTGGGGCTTCAGCGAGGAGTGATCAGGTCTCGGCCAGCTCGTGCTGCCAGGCCGCCAGCCGCGCCAGGGCGAGTTCGGCGCGCAGCCTTCCCCGGTCGCGGCGACGGACCCGACCGGCGAGCGGCGGGAACAGGCCGAAATTGACGTTGGTGGGCTGGAAGTGGTCCGGGTCGGAGTCGACCAGGTGGTGGAGAAGCGCGCCGTGGGCGGTGTCCGGCGGCGGCAGGACCGGGGCGCGGCCGAGCAGCCGGCGGCCGGCGTTCAGGCCGGCGAGCAGCCCCATGGCCGCGGACTCGAGGTAGCCCTCGACCCCGGAGAGCTGGCCGGCCAGGTAGAGACCGGGCGCGGCGCGCACGCTCAGGTCCGGGGCGAGCACCCGCGGGGCGCAGACGAACGAGTTGCGGTGCACCGAGCCGTAGCGAAGGAACACCGCCCGCTCGAGCCCGGGAATGGTGCGCAGCACCCGCTGCTGTTCCGGGTAGGTGAGCTTGGTCTGGAACCCC
>JAGODN010000068.1 GCA_017998195.1 Desulfobulbus sp.
GGCCCGGATGGTGCAGAAGGCGGTCTACTGGGTGCTCAACTCCCTGCTCATTTTCGTCATCGGCTTTGGCACCACCCACCTGGCCGCGGAGGCCACCGCTGGACCGGCGCCGGCCGGTGCGCCCCACGTCGGAGTCCTGTTCGTCCCGGCCAGTGCCTGTGCCGCCACGGGCGATGGCGCAACGGTCGGGTCGCTGCCGCCACCGGCCCAACTCCGGGAGTTGCAGGAACGGCTGGCCACGGAGAGGGAGGAAAACGAGCGGTTGCGGCGGGAACTGGAGGCGGCCACACAGTGCGCGCCGGAGTCCCCGCCACCGCCGCCCCCACCCGCTCCGGAAGATCGCAGGCCGGCCCCGCAGGAGCAGTTTTTCAAGCGGTGGTGACCGCTGACAGGACGACGGGCAGCGTTCGGGGGCATGGCCCGCGCGAGCGCTGCCACCTGAACCGATGCAACCGGGGGAGGGTGCATGATCCATCTGGTGCTTTTTTCCGTGTCGCTTGTGAGCGCGTTTTTCGCTGTCGCAAGGGCCGAGTCGTCCACCGGTGCTTTTGATGCGGCTGCCGCCAGGACGCGATGTACAACCCATCACAGTCAATCAGAGCGGTTGTACAGGAGCACCTTCTCCTGGCATCCCGGTGTGCAGGCCATGCGGGAAACGTTCGAAGAGGTGTACGACTCCGGCCGGAGAATGCCCTTTCACGCCGACTACAATACCGAAAAAGAGTCGTTCTGCCTGTATGTCCGCGCTGCCGACGGGGTGAAGCCGGTGCGGATCACGGAGCAGTTCGTGCACAGCGTGACCCTGCACATCGAGACCGCCCTGCGCCAGGGCTACGCCCATTTCGTTTTTTTGCCGGACATGGGCCATGTGCATCTGTATTTCCCGGAGGAGCACTGGCGAAAGGAATATGCGTCGGCGCTCTCCTCTGTAAATCACCTGGAGGAATTGTACGAAAAAATGCTCGCCGACGAGCAGATGCGGCCCCTGTACCACCTCAGCGAATGTCTGCAGATGCGGGATAAGGACGGCCGGGTGTCCGCCGATCCGGTACTCCGCCACAAATACTGGAACCGGAATCTGCTCTGCAGAAACAACGGTACCGACGAGCACGAGGTGGTGGTCGTTGCCGATAGAAGCCGCTACAACACCGTCTGCGCCCTGGAGGGGTATGTGAGTTGGAGCGCCGGGTTCGCGGTGAGTGCAAGCAGGCTCGGCTGTTTTCCCTACCGGGATGGCGAGGGGAGGACCAGGTATTTCGACATCAGCCTCTACGACCCCTCCTGCCACCCCTCCACGTATCTGCTCGATTGAGCAATCCTTCGGGTCACTGCCGGTTTCCTGGCGGAGCGCTGGTCTGCCAGGTGCGTCTTGTGGCCGGCGGCTGCTCACTCCAGCGGCGGCCGGGGCGGCAATCCCTCGCGGATGCGCCGGGAAAAGTCCGGGTCCGTGTCTGCGGCCAGGGCTTTTTCGTTGATCAAGCTGCGCGCCTTCAACTCGGCAAAGGGCAGGTCCCGGTTGACCAGGCCGCGCTCGTAGAACAGCCGGTCGATGAAGCCGTTGACCACCAGTCGCCAGTCCAGCCAGGCGTCCGGGGTGTAGGGCACCACGTGCTGGCGGACGCTGGTGGTGCAGTTGGCGATGAGGGCGTTGTACCACTGGGGCCGGTCGCGCAGTCGGTTCAGTTCGCGCAGGTAGTCGAGGAAAATGGAGCGGGCCAGGGTGGGCCGCACCTTGAGCGGATAGAGGTAGACCTTCTCCCGGCGCAGATTGGTGCGCAGGCGGATGACGTCCTGTTCGTCGGCGACCACGTAGATCTTCTCGTACTGGCGGAAAAAGCCCTTGATCGCGGAGTAGCCCTCGCCTTTTTCCTTGCGGGTTTCGATGGAGAAAGAGACGTGTCCCGCCTCGCCGAAGCCGAAACTGGCGATGGTGTGGGCAATTCCCGGCGCCCCCCAGGTGATGACGAACAGGTCCACGGTCTGCAGGTCGGCCAGGGGGTAGGTGCGGGACTCCCAGCGGCAGGTGTAGTCGGTCTCGGTGCGGTAGTCGCAGTGGCGCACCCCGTGGATGGTGACCGTGTCGCCGTTGAACTCGGCCCGGGCGAGCGCGGCCACGTCCGCCTGCCAGTCGCGCTCGTTCGAAGGGGCGCGGGTGAAAAACCAGGCCAGCACCGCGGCGAACAGGATCATTGGCACGATCAACCCTTGCCATCGACCGGGCCGGACGAGCGGCGGCAGCAGCGTGCCGAGCGCATGGAGGAAGATGGCCGTGATCCGCGCCGCCAGGGGCAGGGGCGCGAGCCAGAGGACGCAACCGGCCCAGGCCAGGGCCGGCAGGAGGAGCGTCCACTGGGCGGTCAGAAGAAGTAGAGTGCGCATGGGTAGTGCCTCCGTCCAATCTTTCGGAAAACAGCGATAATCCGGCGGACAGGGTAGCCGTGCTGGCCGCGGAGGTCAATGAAACCTGCCTGCGGCGGTGGTGGGCCCCCCCGGATTGACGTGCTCCTGATCGGACCCGACAGCAGCGGAGGCGAAGGGTTCGTCGGTGATGGCCGGCAAAAATAGTCAGCCGGGCTGTAACCTCGCCCGGTCCCGGACGTTTTCACGAGTATGGAGAACTGCGAGCGTTTGTATCGGGAGAACCGGGAGCGGGTGCTGAGGTTTCTGCTGCACCTGACCGGCGATGTCGAACTGGCCCGGGACCTGGTGCAGGAGACCTTTGCCCGCTACTTAAGCCGCTACGGCCGCGACAGCGAGCAGCCCGGGCTCCTGTTCACCATCGCCCGCAACGCCGGTCTGGACGCCCTGCGCCGGCGGCGGACCAGCCCCCTGCCGGAACGGGAAACCGCTGATCCGCGCCGCGACCCGGAGCACCAGCTGATCGACCGCCAGGAACTGGACCGGGTACTGGCCGCCATCCGCCGGCTCGACGACACGGACCGGCAGTTGGTCGCCCTCCTGGCCACCGGCACCTTTTCCTACCGGGAGATCGGTCGGCTGCTCGACCTGAGTGAAACCAACGTCAAGGTCCGCGTCCACCGGGCGCGGCTCAAGCTCAAGGCCCTGATGGCCGAAGGAGAGGCGTGATGGAGTACCTGGCCAGCCTGTACATCGACAACGAGATGGACCTCGGCGAAAAACGAACGTTTGTGGAGAAGGTCCGCGCGGACAACGAGTTCGCCACCCTGACCCTGGACCTGCTCGACCAGGAACAGCGGCTGCGCGACCTGCCGCTCCACACCCTGGCCGTCCCCGCGCCTGTCCCGTGGCGACCGCCGCTGCACACCCGCCTGGCCGCGCTGCTGCGGCCGGCGGGGCTGGCCGCAGCCGGCTTTGCCGCTGCCCTGCTGGTGGTTGCCTTGGTTCCCGAACAGCCGGCGCCGGTCGCCCCGGTCAACCGGTTCGTGCTGTTCGAGCCGGATGCCCGTCAGGTGGAACTGGCCGGCTCGTTCACCGGCTGGCAGCGGGTTCCCCTGCATCGCGCCGGGGACAGCGGCTACTGGGAGCTGACCCTGCCGGTGGCGCCGGGGGAGCACCGGTTCGCCTACATCCTCGATGGCGAGCGGCAGATGGCCGATCCCACCCTGCCGGCCCTGGAGCAGGATGACTTCGGCGGCGAAAATTCCATTCTCAGCGTGGGGTTGCAGATATGAAACGCGTGTTCTGCCTGTGTGTCGGCGTGACCCTGCTCGGCGGCTGCGCGAGCCATTCCTGGCGGGTGGACGGCGACACCCTGACCCTCCTGCTCGACCGGCCCGGCGCCGCCCAGGTGGCCCTGGCGAGCAGCCTGGACGGGTTTGCGCCCCGCCCGGCGGAGCGCACCAGCAACGCGTGGGCGGTTTCCGTGCCCGCGGGGGCGTCGTTTCGCTACTTCTACCTGGTGGACAACCAGGTGTTCCTGCCCGATTGCCGCCTGAGGGAGCAGGACGATTTCGGCGCCTGGAACTGCGTGTATGAGCCGGAGTTGTAACCTTTGCCGCAACCGATCGTTTGAACAGGAAAAAGACCAACGTTCACTGTGTCGAGAAAGTATGAAACATCTGATTGCCGTCCTTGTCGTGCTGTTGGTGTGTGTGTCTCCGGCCTGGGCCGACGACCTGCAGGGGTTGTCCGTGCAGGAGCGGGAACAGGTGCAGCGGGAGGTTCGCGAGATGAGCGCCGTGGGCGTGCCCGAAGCGCAGGCGCGCGCCATGTTCGCCGCCATGGTGAGCAACCGGTACAGCGCCCAGAGCCGGGAGCAGGCCCGCCAAACCGTGATGAGCGCGGCGCGGGACGGTCTGCCCTGTGAACCGCTGATGGCGAAGGCCATGGAGGGCATGACCAAGCGGGCCGGCGAGCAGCAGGTGGTCCGGGCCATGGCCACGGTGCGCGACCGCTGGGCCGAGGCCGACCGGCTGGCCCGGCGGATGACCACCGACCGGCGCGCCGTGATGGCCACGCGCCAGGCGGTGGCCGACTCGCTGGCCGCGGGCATGCGTGTCGCTGACATGGAGGCCATCCAGGCCCGGCTGCAGGTGCGCATCCGCGACCAGGAGCGGGTCCTGAACCGGGCCGAGGCGGACCAGTTGGCCGTACAGACCATGCAGACCGTGCGCACCATGGCACGGCTGGGCATCGACTCGTCCCGGGTGGCCGGCCGGGTCAACCAGGGGCTGCGCGATGGCTACACCCGGCGGGACATGGAGCGGCTGCACCAGCAGATGGCCACCCCGTCCCGTGCGGGCGCAGCCTCGGCCGCAGGCGCCGGCGGTAAGGGTGCTGCCGGCGGCAGCGGCGGTTCGGGCGGCAGTGGCGGATCGGGCGGCAGTGGTGGCTCGGGTGGCAGTGGCGGTTCGGGCGGCAGTGGTGGTTCGGGCGGTGGCGCGGGCGGCGGTGGCGCCGGCGGCAAGAGCGGCGGACCGGGTGGCGGGCCGGGCGGTGGTGGCGGCGGTGGCCGGGGCGGCGGCCGGTAGGGGATGAGGTTGCGCCATCCCCGTCGCGGACCATGAAACCGGCACAGGCTGATTCCCGCCCGGTGCACACCCGCTGATCGGCAGGCTGGAGCGGACCTCTTTTCCATCAGAAAGAAGAGCCCCTTTTCTCTCCCCGGAGGGAAAAGGGGCTTTTTTTGTCGTGCCGGCCCGCAGCCACCGGGTAGAGTGGCCCGGGCGCCGGCCGGGAGGCGGTCGGCGGGAACAGTGGAGCGGGCAGGGGAGGGGTGATGGGGCGCGAGCGGGTGCTGGCAATGGATCTGCTGCGTGGCCTGGCCGTGGCGGCCATGATCGGGGTGCACACGGTCAACGCCCTGCTCGACCCGGCGCTGCGACAGGGGGTGCTGTCTGCAGTGGTCCATTTTGCCAGCGGCCTGGTGGCCCCCGCCTTTCTCCTGGTCGCCGGTTTCACCTTCCTGCTGGGCAACGCCCCGGAGGGCACGGGCCGACGAACCTTCCGGTCGCGGCTGCCCCGGGTGCTCGGCCGCATCGGCCTGATCTGGCTGGTCGGCTACCTGCTCCACCTGCCCGCCTATACGCTGGGCGACTGGCGGGTGCGGGTCGGCGCGTCCGGGTGGCAGGAATTTCTCGGCGTGGACGTGCTCCACTGCATCGGCGCAAGCCTGCTGATGCTGTTGGTGCTGCGACTGGTTGTCCCTGGCGGCCGCGCCCTGCTCGGCGCGGTGGTGCTCGCCGGCAGCCTGGCGGTGCTCCTGGCCCGGCCGGTGTGGCAGGCCGACCTGGCAACCCGGCTGCCGCTCTGGCTGAGCGGCTACCTGGCGCCCTTCGGGACGACGCTCTTTCCCCTGCTGCCCTGGTTCGGCTTTGTCGCCGCCGGCGCGGTCCTCTCCCTGCTCTGGACCCGGACCCGGGCCGCAGGGGAGGAGGAGCGGTTCCAGCGGGCCCTCCTGCGCACCGGCCTGGCGCTCGCTCTGCCCGGGCTGGCCCTGCTCGTGCTGGTGCGCGACCACCTGCACCTGCTCGTCGATGAGCGGCCTGCGCCGCTTTTTTTCCTTTGCCGGCTGGGTTTCGTGCTCCTGTTCGTTGCCGCCGGCCTGCGCGCCTGCCGCGGCCGGGCCGTGCTGGCGCCGCTCATCGCCTGGCCGGCGCGCGAGTCGCTCCTCTTCTACGTCCTCCACCTCAAGCTGCTCTACCATCCCCTGCCCGGGGGACGGTCCCTGGTCGAACTGTTCGGCCCGCACCTGGGCTATCCCGGCTGCCTGGCCGTGGCCGGGGCGCTCTTCCTGGTGACGCTGGTCCCGGCCGTGCTCTGGCACCGGCTCAAATCGCTCCATCCCCTGGTCGGACCGCGGCTGGTGCAGGCGTTCCTCGGGCTTGGCCTGGTCGTCTTCCTGTGCTATTGACCCGGCCCGCCGCCGGGGTTGGGTTTGTGGCGCCGGCCATGCTATAGTGCGACCATGCGCGGCCCCTGGCCGTTCCCGTTCCCCGATCGCCAAGGAGAATCCCATGTCCCTGTTGCCGGCCTACGAGCAGGAAACTCGCCCCAACCCCGACGCCAGCGTCATCTGGCTGCACGGCCTCGGCGCCGACGGCTACGACTTCGCGCCCATCGTGCCGGACCTGCACCTGCCCGAGGAGGCGGCCATCCGCTTCATCTTCCCGCACGCGCCCAGCCGGGCGGTGACCGTGAACAACGGCTACGTCATGCCCGCCTGGTTCGACATCCTCGAGATGGGGTTGGACCGCAGGGTCGACAGCGCGGAACTGCTCGTCTCGGCGACAGCGATCAACCGGTTCATCGACCGCGAACTGGAGCGCGGCATCGACAGCCGCCGCATCGTCCTGGCCGGCTTCTCCCAGGGCGGGGCCGTGGCTTACCAGGTCTGTCTGAGCCACGACAAACCGTTGGCCGGACTCATCGCCATGTCCACCTACCTGGCGACCATGGACAGTGTCGACCTGAGTCCGGCCAACCTGGATCTGCCCATCGAGGTGCAGCACGGCCTCTACGACCCGGTGGTGCCGACCGCGCTCGGCATCCGCGCCGCCGAGTTTCTCAAGGACCGCGGCTACGCCGTGCGCTTCCGCACCTATCCCATGGAACACGCGGTCTGCAGCGAGCAGATCACCCACATCAGCGAGGCCCTGCAGCGGTTCCTCGACCTGTAGTCCGGCTCAGCCGGCGGCCGGTGGCGGGGTGAAGCGGCGCACCGCCCGGTGGAAGGTGGTGCGGGCGGCCTCGTCGTCCTGGCCGCGGTAGCGCAGGCCCACGTACAGGTCGATGATCGCCTCGGCCTGGTCGGCCAGGTCGGGCCGCTCTGCGCGGATTGTTTGCAGCAGGCTGATCGGTCCCTGGTGCGGTCGGCGCTTCAGCCCCGCCCGGGCGAGCGCGGTGCAGAAGCGGCGCCAGTCACGGGCCACCGGATCGGCGCGACGATCCCGCGGCCGCACCAGGGCAAGCAGCAGGAACCAGCCGGCGGCCAGCAGGCCCGCACCGACCACCAGCGCCTGGGCCGCGCCCCGGCCGATGCCCACGTTCAGGCCGGCCAACCGCAGCAGCTGCACCTGGTCGGCAAAGGAATACTCCATCACCCAGCGGTTCCAGCGGCTGTCCACCAGGTCCCAGGTGTTGGCCAGCGGCTGCATCCAGGCGGGCAGGCGGGCGAAGGAGAGCAGGGCAAAGGGGGAGTCGGTCCCGCCACCACCAAGCAGTTCGTCCGCGGTGGCCTGCAGCCGCCTCGGGGCCGCCGCCGCGGTGGGGTCGATGCGCTGCCAGCTGCCGTCGAGCAGCACCTCGCACCAGACATGGGCGTCCGCCTGGCGCACCACCAGGTGCCCGCCGAGCGGGTTGACCCGGCCGCCCAGGTAGCCGCCCACCAGCCGCACCGGCACCCCGGCGGCGCGCAGCAGGAAGGCGAAGGAGCCGGCGAAATGCTCGCAGAACCCGGCCCGGGTGTCGAACAGGAACCGGTCCACCGCCTCTGCGGCCTGGTCCGCGGCCCCGGGCTCCAGGGTGTAGCGGAAATCGCCGCTGCCGAGCAGGCCGAGCGCCCGCTCGACCAGCTCGCGTTCGGAGAGGCGAGCCTGCTGCCAGGAGCGGGCCAGTTCGCGCGCCCGCGGGTTGCCCGCCGGGGGCAGCTGCAGTCCCCGGGTCGGCGGGCCGGTATGGGCCCGCGCCTGTGCCCGGGGCCGGGATTCGCCCCGGTAGCTGATCCGCCCGGTCACCGGCCGCCAGGTCTGCAGGCTGTGGTCACCGTTCAGCCAGGCGCCGCGCAGGTTCGCCCGCACGGGCAGGTCCAGGGCGAACAGCCAGTTGCGCTGGTGCGGTTCCAGGGTGAGGGTGTACCCCACCGTGGGCCCGCCGCTGGTCAGGGCCAGGCCGCCCCGGTTGCCTTCACCCCGCCGCCAGCTTTCCCCGTCGAATTCCCAGAGAACGATACCCCGCCAGTAGCGCTGCTCGGGCGGCGGCATGGGACCGTCGAACTCCACCCGAAAGGCCACCTCGTTGTCCACGGCCAGGCGGGCGATGGCGCCGAAGCGGATCTCCTCGGAAAACCCGGATTTCGCCTCGATGAGCGAGGGCCGGCCCCACAGCCCGCCCTGGACCCGCGGGAACAGCAGGAAGAGCACCAGCGTGAGTGGCAGGGCCTTGAGGGCAAGGTCCCCGGCCAGGCGCAGGGCCGGCCGCAGGCCGAGGGAGGGCTGCTGCACGTGGGCGAGCACCGCGGTGTTGCCGAGCACGGCCAGGACGATATAAGTGGTCGCGGGCAGCGAGTCGCTGAAGAACATGCCGCTGACAATGACGAAATAGCAGAGGATGACGGCAATGGTCGCGTCGCGGCGGTGGCGCAGCTCGAACAGCTTGAGCGCGATCATCAGGCAGAGCAGGCTGACAAAGGCCTCCACGGTCAGGCCGTCGTTGGTGAGCACCGCCACCAGGAAGAGGAGCGCGCCGGCCACGGTCTTGAGCGCGAGACCGGGAACGGGCAGCGGCCGGCGCAGGGAAAGGGCGTGATAGGACCACATGGCCACGCAGAGCAGGGCCGCGACCACCGAGATGTTCGGCAGGTGGAGCAGGGTGGCGGTGATCACCGTGGCCAGGATGGGCCGGGTGTCGGGTTTTTCCTGGTCCGTGGGCAGGATGCGCATCAGTGCAGGGCCAGGGCGCGCAGGCAGCGGTCGCGGTGGCCCGGTCCCCGGTTCGGGCCGATGGTGGTGGCGCCCAGGCGCAGGCCGTAACGACGGGAGCCGGCCTCGGCGGTGAGTATGAGATGGCAGAGGCGGGAGAGCCGGTGTTCCAGGTCTTTTCCCGGAACCCGGTCCAGGGAGAAGATGGCGCCACCGCTCTCTTCTTCGGCGAACACCCGGGTGTGCAGCCCCTGACCGCGGGCAAAGCTCTTCCAGTGCAACTGCTGCAGGCTGTCGCCCGGCCGGTAGGCGGCCAGGCCCGAAAACTCGCGGTCGCCCGTGGCGGCGCGGGGGCGGCTCCGGTCCCGGTCTTCGCCCGCGCCCTCACTGCTGTATGGCCCGGGCAGG
>JAGODN010000069.1 GCA_017998195.1 Desulfobulbus sp.
GCTCCACGAACTTGCCGCTGATGGTGTCCGCCGAGGAGAAGCACAGCGGCGCCTCGGGCGGCTCCTGGCCGGTGAGGGTGCGGTAGGCCTGGCGGCTCAGCCCGTCGATGGCCAGTTGCAGGGTGGCAAGCTGTTCGTCGTCCGCGGCGTGGCCCCAGTAGCGGCAGCGCGGCGGCCGGTCGGCGAACACCAGGCAGGCACCCTCCTCGAGGAGCGGACAGGTGAGTTCCTCCCCCGCGGCCGCGGCCGCTATTTGCTCGTTGGCCAGCCCGGGATGGAGCTGGTGCAGCTCCTTGAGGCGGGCGGCCAGTTCAATGGCCCGGTCGATCACCTGCTGGCGCTGCTTCTGCCTGAGGGTGCGGTTGATCACCTGGCTGAGGTGCATGCTCTCGATCAGCTGCAGGTCAAAGGGACGACTGCAGCAGGGGTGACCGTCGTGGCCGCAGGCCTCCTCGGCCGCCGGCCGGACCTCGTCGAAGCGGGCGAGCAGGTCGTGGTAGGCGGTGATCACCGTGTCCACGGCCGTGGCCGGGCGATTGTCGATGCGCGGCGCCGCGGTGCGCAGCGGGCCCACCTGCTTGCCGTACTTTTTCAGGAAGCGGCGCTGGTCGTAGGTGGCGGGCACGGCCTTGCGGCCCTTCATGGTGCGCTCCGCCGCCTTGAAGTCGAAGCCGCGGCGCAGCAGGTAGGCGGCGATGAAGGTGCCGGTGCGGCCGTGGCCCATGCGGCAGTGGACGAGCACCTTCTTGTCCAGGTAGATGGCCTCGTCCATCCAGTCCAAGGCCCGTTCCATGGCCTCCAGGTCCGGGGCGTGCTCGTCCACCACCGGCAGGTAGTGGACGTCGAAGCCCGAGGTATCCTCGATCTCGTGCAGGTCGCAGAACTCGCCGCAGAGATTGACGATGGCGCTGATGCCCTGGGCACGGATGGCATCCAGCTCGTCGTAGGACATGGGCGCGTGGCCGGTGGCCAGGTGGTCGGTGATCCAGTGGAGTTCGTACATGGCTAACCGTGGGCGGGGGAGTCGGGTGCAGGGTCGCTGATGTCGGCCGCATGATCGGTGAAGCGGCCGGCGCCGGCGAAGAACCGGTCGGCAAAGGGTTCGAGCTGGTGTTCGTCCTTGAGCACCATGTCGAGCAGTTTGGTGGCGCCGAGCAGGCGGCCGACCGTGGCGAGCAGCTCGACGAGGCTGTCCCGGTCCAACTCGCCGATGCGGGCGTCGAGCAGGTCCGCCTTGACGTTCACCTCGAAGCCGAGCCGGCCGAGGATCAGGGTGAGCAGGCGGATGCGTAGCGAGCGGCCCTGGTAGTCGCCGCCGCCGCCGGCGAAACGCAGCTGGCAGTAGTTGCCCCGCACCTCGTCGCCGCACAGGCAGTCCACCAGGGTGAAGTGGTAGCCGAAGCGCATGTTCAGGTTGCAGTAGTCGCCGCTGACAATGGCGTAGGAAGCGAACTCCTTGGCGCCGCCGCTGACCACCCCGCCGCTCAGGGCCGCATCGCTGAACCCTTTCCAGTCGAAGTGCAGGTGCGAGTCCCAGTCCACGTCCGGGTGGCTCAGCCCCTGCCAGAGGGCGAGGAACGGCCGCGAGGCCACCCGCGCCACGGTCACGGTCTCGCCCTCGCCGGGCTCGCGGAACCCACCGCCCACGTCGAGCAGGTAGATGTCGATGGCCAGGTCGGTGTCGAGCAGGCGGCAGCGCGACGATTTGCCCGAGGCCAGGTCACTCAGCCCGAACATGGTCTGCATGGCCTTCTCGTGGGCGTAACGGATGATGTCGTGCAGGGAGCGGCAGGACTGCGGCCGGAAGGTGCTGTCCGCCGGGTCGACCAGGTGCAGGGGGGTGATGTAATCGAGCAGGCCGCGCAGTCTCTTCAGGTACGGGTCGGCCGAGGCGTCCCGTCCGGCCGGGCGGACCCCCTCGGGCAGCCGGCCCGGGTAGACCGCGCCCGCGCGGGCGTCGACCACCACCCGGGTGCCCGCCGGCAACAGCTCGAGGGCGTCCGCCGCGTCCACCAGCAGGACCACGCCGAACTCGCGGCAGACCGTGGCGAAATGGCCGGTGAGTGCGCCGCGCTCGCAGACCACGCCGGCCAGGCGGTGGATGTGGCGCACCAGCGAGGGCGGGATCTGCCGGGTGACGAGCACCGCGCCCCGGGGGATGTCGCTCGGGCCGGCCGGGTCGAGGTGATGGACCACGCCGTCGCACAGTTCGCCCGAGGCCCGGCGGCCGCCGGTGACGAGCGGCGGCTCCGCCGGCTGGAACACGGCAGCCTGCGGGTCCGGCTCCTTCCCGCTCACCAGCGGCCGGGACTGGAGGATGTACAACTCCCGTTCACGGTCCACGGCCCACTCGATGTCCTGGGGTGCGCCGAAAAACGCTTCCAGTTCGCGCGCCGCCGCGGCCAGGCGCACGGCCTCGTCTCCGCTCAGGGACAGCGGCCGGGCGACCGCATCGTCCAAGGCCTCGGTGCGCACCTCGCCGTCGACCAGCACCAGCCGCTGCTGCTGGCGGCCGGCCACGGCCTGTTCCGGGGTGTCGCAATCCGGGACGAACAGGTACATGTCCGGGCTGGTCTCGCCGCCCACCAGCGGCAGGCCGAGACCCGAAACGCTCTGCACCAGCAGCCGCTCGCCGGTGCCGTCCGGGGCCGGGATACGGGTATAGACCACGCCCGAGGCGGCCGCGTCGACCATGGTCAGCACGAGCACGGCCATGGCCGCCTCCTCGTCGCTCAAGCCCGCGCTGATCCGGTAGAGAAGCGCCTCGGGGGTGTACTTGGAGGCCACCACCTCGAGGTAGCTGGCGAGCAGGCCACTGCGGTCCACGCCCAGCACCGAGTGGTACTGGCCGGCAAAGCTGTGGTCGCCGTCCTCGTGCAGGGCCGAGGAGCGCACCGCCACCCGCGGGGCACCGCCGGGGTCGGTCGCGGCCAGGTCGTCGTAGCGGCCGAGGATCTCGTCCCGCACCGCGTCCGGGATCTCCATCCGCCGCACCAGGGTCACCAGCGACTGCGAAATCTCCTCCAGGCTCTCCGGCCGCTCCGGGTCGATGGCGGCCAGCAGCAGGTCCAGGGCCGGCCGCAACCCGTTATGGTCGACCAGCAGGCTGAAGGTGGTGGCGGTGATGGTGAAACCCGCCGGCACCCGGGCTGCGCCGGCCTGCCGCAGACGCAGCAGGTTGTGGCTCTTGTTGCCGACGAGCCTGGCCTCCACCGCTTCGTCGTGGTCCACCGCGAACGGCGGGATGAGGAACTGCTCGGGCGGTTCAAGCAGCAGGCGGGCGTAGAAATCGTACTTTTTCAGGTAGTCGCGCAGGCCGGCGGCCTGGCCGGGGTTCATCCGCTCCAGTTCGCCGACCATCCCCTCCACCGCCGCGGCCATGCGCAGGTAGCGCCGCCGGGTGCGGCTGAAATCCTCGCGCCTGCCGTCGTGGTAGAGTTCCTCGAACTCGGCCATCAGGTTGTGACCTGCGCCGTCGTGGACGAGCAGGGACTTGAAGGCCTCGTAGGTCCGCTGCAGCACCCGGTCGGGCAGCAGGAACCGCTCGGACCAGTGTTTAACGAGCGCGCCGAGCATCGTCCCCTCCTGCGTGGTCCGGGAAATGGTCGTAGCCCTGGTAGGCGATCGGCTGCTCCACCGGCCCGCCGTCCGCCCGCTCACCCACAAGTACCACACCCGTGCCGGCGACGATCTGCCCAACCGGAGTCAGCACCAGGCCGCAGGCCGTGCCGATGGCCCGCAGCCGGTCGGCCGCCTCGGCCGGGGCGGTGAACAGCAGCTCGAAATCCTCGCCGCCGCCGATGGCCCACTGCAGCGCATCGGCGCCCGCCAGCCGGGCGGCCGCGGCCAGGGCGGCCGGACCGGGCAGGTCGGCGGCCATGACCCGCGCCCCCACCCCGGACTCGTCGCAGAGGTGGGCGAGGTCCGTGGCCAGGCCGTCGGAGAGATCCATCATGGCGTGCACCAGTCGGCTGGCCGCCAGTTCCCGGCCAAGTGCGACCCGGGCCGGCGGATCGAAATGCTTGGCCCGCAACCGGTCAAAGGCCGGGTTGTCGCTCCCCAGGCCACTGCTCAACAGGGCCAGGCCGGCCGCGGCCAGGCCGAGTTCACCGCTCACCCAGATGGTGTCGCCGACCCGGGCACCGCTGCGGTAGAGCACCTCTTCGGCCGGGGCCTCGCCGAGCACGGTCAGGGAAAAATTGTACCCGGCCGGGCTGGCCACGGTGTCGCCGCCGATGATGCGGCAGCCGTAGTCCGCGCAGGCCCTGGCCAGGCCGCGGGCAAAGGCGGCAAACCAGTCCTGGTCGAAGCCGGGCGGCAGGCCGGCGCTAAGCAGGGCAAAGGCAGGGACGCCGCCCATGGCGGCGATGTCGCTGACATTGACCGACACCGCCTTGCGGCCGAGCAGTTCGGGCGGATGGAAGGCCGGGTCGAAGTGGACCCCCTCGATTAGGGTGTCCATGGTGAGCAGCCAGGCGCGGCCGCTGTCACCGCCGATGACCGCGCAGTCGTCGCCGATGCCCTTGAAGAGCCGGCCACCGGCCGGGCCGGCAAGGGCGGCGATGGTGTCGATGATCTGCCGTTCGTTCACGATTGCAGGAACTCCTCCGGGTAGTAGTGGGCCAGGGCGCGGTTCAGGGTCGCGCGGGCCTGCTCGCTGTCCCGGGAGCGCAGGACCTCGTCGGCCAGCCGGCGCAGCCAGTGCATGCCGGCGTGGCGGATGAGCCGGCGGATGCGCGGCACCATGGCCGGGCGCATGGACAGCTCGTCCACGCCCAGGCCGATAAGCAGCGGCGCGCACAGCGGGTCGCCGGCCATCTCGCCGCAGACCGACACCGGGATGTTGTGGCTGTGGCCTGCGGCCACGGTCTGGTGGATGAGCCGCAGCACCGCAGGGTGCAGCGGCTCGTAGAGATGGGCCACGTACTGGTTGCCGCGGTCGATGGCCAGGGCGTACTGGATCAGGTCGTTGGTGCCGATGGCAAAAAAATCCGCCTCCGCGGCGAGCAGGTCGGCGGTGATCACCGCGCTCGGCACCTCGATCATCACCCCCAGGTCGATCTCCGGCGCGTACGCCAGTCCCTCGGCGTCGAGCGAGGCGGCAGCCTCGCGGATGCATTGCCGGGCCTGCTGCAGCTCGGACAGGGTGGAGACGAGCGGCAGCAGGATGCGCAGCCGGCCGTGCACCGAGGCCCGCAGCAGGGCGCGCAGCTGGGTGCGGAACAGGGTCCTCTCGTAGAGCGAGAAGCGGATGGAGCGCAGGCCGAGCGCCGGGTTGCGCTCCCGGTCGAGCCAGTCCGGCGCCCCGGGCAGGTGCTGGCAGCTCTTGTCGCCGCCCACGTCCAGGGTGCGCACGGTCACCGGGTGCGGGGCCGCGCCGGCCAGCAGGCGCGTGCAGATGGCCACCAGCCGGTCCTCGCTGGGCGCCCCCTGCCCCTGGAAGTAGTCGAACTCGCTGCGGAACAGGCCGATGCCCTCGCAGCCCTGGCGAAGTACGGCCGGCAGTTCGTCGAGCCGCTCGATGTTGGCGCCCAGGCGCACCGCGCAGCCGTCCACGGTCTCGGAGACGAGGTGCAGGTAATGCTCGAGTTCGCCGGCCATGGCCTGGCGCCGCTGTTCCTCTTCGCGGCCGCGGCGGATGGTCTCCGCGTCCGGCTCGAGCACCACCAGCCCGCGGCCGCCGTCCATGACCACCAGGTCACCGGTGGCGAGCAGGGAGGTGACGTGCTCGAGCCCGGCCACCGCCGGCAGGCCGAGCGAGCGGGCGACGATGGCCGTGTGCGAGGTCAGCCCGCCCCGTTCGGTGAGGAAGCCGAGCACGTTGCCGGCCTGCATGCGCATGGTGTCCTCGGGCGAGAAATCGTTGGCCACGAGGATGGCCGGCTCGTCCGCGCCGAGCGGCGCGTCGCCGGCCTGGCCGGTGAGCAGGCCGAACACCCGGTCGGCCACGTGGCGGATGTCGCTGTAGCGCTCGCGGATGTAGGCGTTGTCGATCTGCTCGAAACGGTCGCGGATGTCGGTGAGGGCCCGGGCCAGGGCCCACTCGGCGTTGACCTGCTCGCGCCGGATGATCTCCACGGTGCGATCGTAGATCATCCGGTCCTTGAGCATGAGCAGGTGGGAATCGATGATGGACAGGGCATCGGCCAGGTCGGTGGCCAGCTGTTCGCGCAGCATCGCCAGCTGGCGGCCGGCGTCGATCACCGCCCGGAGGAACCGCTCGACCTCGCGCTCGATCTGCTCGGCCGGCAGATGGGCGCGGCCGGTCCGCCAGGCGTGGCGTTTGCGCACCACCACCCGGGCGACCACGATCCCCGGCGAGATGCCGATGCCCTTGAGGGTGCGCTCGGCGCTGTCCGCCCGGCCGGCTGCGGGATCCATCTCAGGGATCGTCCCGGCGGGCGAGGACCCCGGCAGCGGCGGCCAGCGCCGCCTCGGCCCGCTCCCCTGCCGCCTCCAGGCGCACCGTGTCGCCGCAGGCGAGCGCCAGGGCGAGCACGTCGAGGATCGAGGCGCAGTCGGCCCCTTCCCCGTCCCGGTCGATGCGCAGGGCCACGCCGTGCTCCAGGGCGATTTCTGCCAGCCGGGTGGCCACCCGGCCGTGCACGCCCCGGTCGTTGTTGACCTGCAGGCTGGCCGCGACCCGGTTCATTTGACGACCCGCAGGCCGCCCTTGCGCGCCCCGCCCTGGTCCTGCGCCTCGGGCGGCGGCTGCGGGTGCAGGCGCCGGCCGGCGAATTCCACCGCCTTGACGAAGCGGGCCTCGCCGGCCATGGTGAAGATCTCGCGGCCAGTGAACTGGGGTTCGCGCAGGGTCCAGACCACGGTCTGCGGCGGCACGGTGAGGATGTGCAGGGTGAGGTGCCACCACTCGTCCTTGCGGGTCTCGTCCCGGAGGATCTCCCCCACCGAGGCGTAGACGAGCATCTCCGGCTCGCGGGCGGCAATGAGCACGATGTCGCCGGGCTCGGTGGTGTCCTTGAACGGCATGATCTTTTTCAGGTCGGCGGCAAGTTTTTCCATGAACACGCTTTCGGGAAGGGGCGATGGGCGGCGCCGGAACGGGCGTCGCCGGGGCGGAATGCGCGGGCCGGGAAGAGGCGGCCCGGCGGCTGATGGCCAAGCTATACCACAAAACGCGGCGCCAGCGCAATCCAAGCCGCCTGGCCGCCGGCGGGGGTGGAAACGCTCAGGCCCCCTCCTCCTCGTTGGCCGCGATCAGGCTGCGATCGCGCAGGTACCGGCGGAGCAGGGCGAGCACCGCCCGGCCGTCGATGGGCTTGGCCAGGTAGTCGTCCATGCCGGCCTGCAGGCACCGCTGCCGGTCGCCGCTCATGGCGTGCGCGGTCATGGCGATCACCGGGATGTGCTCACCCGCCCCCTCCTGGGCGCGGATGCGGGCCACCGCCTCGTAGCCGTCCATGAACGGCATCTGGATGTCCATGAGGATGCAGTCGAACACCCCGCCGCGCCAGGCGTCCACCGCTTCGCGGCCGTTCTGGACCACGGTGACGTGGTAGCCGGCCTGCTGCAGCAGGGTGCGGATGAGGATCTTGTTGATGTACTCGTCCTCGGCCACCAGAATCCGCCAGCCGTCGCCCTCGAGCGAGCCGTCGTCGGGGCGCAGGCTCGGCTCCTCCTCGCGCGAATCGACCATGCCCGACGATTCCAGGGAAACGAGCGGCACGGTGAAGCTGAAGCGGGTGCCCCGGCCCGGCTGGCTCTCGAACCAGATGCGGCCGCCCATCAGCTCCACCAGCCCCTTGGAGATGGACAGCCCCAGGCCGGTGCCGCCGAACCGGCGCGAATGCGAGCTGTCCGCCTGGGTGAAGGACTCGAACACGCGCGGCTGGTAGGCCGGGACAATGCCGGGGCCGGTGTCGCTCACCTCGAACAGCAGCCGGTCGCTGTCCGCGCCCTCCTCGTCCGGCTGCCGACCGATGCGGACCTCGACCACGCCCGTGCGGGTGAACTTGAGGCTGTTGCCCACCAGGTTGGTGAGCACCTGCATGAGCTTGTTCTGGTCGCCGACCACGGTCGCCGGCACCTCCGCGGCGACCGTGGTGCGGAGTTCCAGGTGCTTGCGCCGGGCGGTCGGCTCCATGGGCCGGAGCACGTCGCTGAGCATCCCCCGCAGGGAGAACGGCCGCCGCTCGAGTTCGAAGCGGCCGGCCTCCAGCCTGGAGAAATCGAGCACGTCGTTGATGATGGTCAGCAGGCGCACGGCCGAGCGGCGGATGAGTTCCAGGTGCTCCCGCTGGCCGGGGGGCATCTCCTCGCCAAGCAGGATATTGGCCAGGCCGATGATGCCGTTCATGGGCGTGCGGATCTCGTGGCTCATGTTGGCAAGAAACCGGCCCTTGGCCACGCTGGCCGCCTCGGCCGCGACCCGCGCCTGTTCCAGCTCGCGCTCCGCCTCCTTGCGGCGAGAGATGTCCTCGATCACCCAGACCGTACCCCGGGCCAGGTCCTCCGGGTCGATGGCCTTGCCGCTGAGGACGCAGGGGATGACGGTGCCGTCCTTCTTCCTCAGCTGGTATTCGACCTGCTCGACGTCGCTGTCCATCAACAGGCGGATGTAGCGGCGGACAAAGCGGCGGAAGGAGCGCCGGGACGGGAACAGCGGGCGGATGGTGCCGGCGAGGAGTTCCTCCCGGGTGTAGCCGAAGATGTCCTGCAGGCGCCGGTTGGCGTTGACGATGCGGCCATTGCGCACCAGGGCGATGCCCACCAGGCTGGTGCTGAAGATGGTTTCCAGCTCGCGCACCGAGGCCAGCCGCGCCGCCTCGGCCCGGTCGCTGGCCTCGCGCCCGGCCCGCACCTGCCCGGCCAGCTGTTCCTCGCGGTAGCTCTGCACCGCGATCAGGCCGAAGAGCCCGCCCAGGGCCACGGCGATGCAGCTGAGCAGCACCACCACGGTCCACGGGAAGGGGACCGGGTCCAGGGTGACGATACGCCAGCCGTTCATGGGCAGGGGATGGGTTTCGACATTCAGCCGGAGCCCGTCCAGGGCCATGGTCCGGCCGCCGAGGATGAAGGGCAGCGGCTCGAGCGGATGGGCGCCGAACTGGCGGCTGCTGCGGATCTCCAGGAGCCTGCTCTCGCGCAGGGGCCAGGCCGTGCGGAACTGCCACTCGTCGCGGCTGGCGGCGAACACCACCCCGTCCGGGGAGAGCAGCAGGGCGTCGAAGGTGCCGCGCTGGGCGCGGAAAAAATCGTCGATCAGGGCGCTGCGGGTCTTGATGACGAGCACGCCAATGGGCTTGCTGCGGTCGTCACCGTACACCGGTCCGCTGAAAAAGAACCCTTTGCGGCCGGTGGTGAGGACGACCGCCGGATACACGTGCGGGGTGCCGGCCAGGGCGTAGGTGAAGTAGGGCCGGAAGGCGTAGCGGTCACCGGTGAGGCTCGGCTCCTCCGGGGAGACCGAACTGCCGATGACCGTGCC
>JAGODN010000409.1 GCA_017998195.1 Desulfobulbus sp.
CGCTCGACCGGGGCGAGGCCGCGGCCAAGACCGCAGCCCTCTTTCACCTGCTGCTCCTCGACGCCACCGGCTACCGCCCCGAACTGCACCGGTGCGGCCACTGCGGCCAGCCCGTCGGCCCCGGCCGGAGTTTCCTGCTGCTCCCGGGCACCGGCTCGCTGCTGTGCAGCGTCTGCCAGCCCTCCCCTGCCGCCCCGGGCAGCCGGCTGTCGGTGCAGACCCTGAAGTTTCTCGCCCAGGCCCAGCGCGCCGGCCAGGATCGGGTCAACCGGCTGCAGATGCCGGAACGTTCGGCCGGCGAAGCCCTCGAGGCCCTGTACCGCTACACCCTGCACCTGCTGCAGCAGGATATCCACTCCTGGAAATGCCTGCGCGTCCTCCTTGCCGAGCCCTCCCTCCGGCCGTGCCCCACCCCCCGCCGGGGTGGCACGGAACGTGCTTGAACCCAGGCAGGATCCTCCCGCCGGCCGGACCCCGGGCGGACGACAAGGCGCTTGACGCGCAGGGGGAATTGCTCTAATGATCCACCGCGTCGGCCCGGATCCAAGCCATCGGAGGCACGGCCGCCGTTGCCCCCGGCACACCAGGCCGGCAGGCGCGAACCACGTGTCAAATTTCCGGCGGTCGTCCCCAAACCGGTGACGATCGCTCCACCTTTTGAACCCGCCAACCCGCACCATCGACTATGAACCGTTCCGGTCTCATCATCACCCTGCTCATGGGGTGCCTTGCCCTTTTGCTCTGGAAAGTGGTCAACACCCCCAACCTCGAACCGCCCTGGCCGGCCAAGATCCAGGGGTTCTCGTTCTCGCCCTTCCGCGCCGGCCAGTCGCCCAGCGAGAACGTCTACCCCACGGTGGACGAGATCGACCGTGACCTCGCCCTGCTCGCCGGCAGCGCCCACGCGGTCCGCAGCTACAGTGTCGACAGCACCCTCGCCGAGATCCCCCGCCTGGCCGCGGCCCACGGCCTGAACGTTGTGCTTGGCGCCTGGATCAGCAACGACCCGGCCGCCAACGAAGAGCAGATCAACAAGCTCATCAAGGTCTACCGGGAACACCACCGCAACATCGTCCGGGTGATCGTCGGCAACGAGACCCTGTTCCGCACCGAGCAGAGCGTGGACGAGATGATCGCCCACCTCCGCCGGGTGAAGCAGTCGGTGTGGGCGCCGGTCAGCCTGGCCGAACCGCCGCACATCTGGGAGAAGTACCCGCAGCTGGCCGAGCACGTCGACTTCATCACCATCCACCTGCTGCCCTACTGGGAGAACATCCCGGTGGACCAGGCGGTGGAGTACTGCGTCAACCGCTACAACCAGATCAGGGAACTCTTTCCCGACAAACCCATCGTCATCGGCGAGGTGGGCTGGCCGAGCGGCGGGCGCACCCGCGGCCAGGCCGTGGCCAGCCCGGCCAACGAGGCCAAGTTCCTGCGCCGCTTTCTCGATGTGGCCGAAAAAAACGGCTACACCTATTACCTCATGGAGGCCTTTGACCAGATCTGGAAGGGCAAGGATCTGGAAGGCGAAGCCGGGGCCTACTGGGGCGTATACAACGAAGCGCGCCAGGCCAAGTTCGAATTCACCCAGCCGGTGATCAACATCCCCCAGTGGCGGGAGTTGGCCGCCATGAGCATCGGCCTGGCGATGGTGCTGCTGCTCCTGCTGTTCCGCGACAGCAGGGGACTGCTCGACCGGGGCCGCGGCTTCCTGGCGCTGATCGCCTACGCCATCACCACCTTCGCCGTGTGGGTGGTGTACGATTTCCAGCACCGCTACATGACCACGGCCAGCCTGGTGGTGGGCATCCTCCTGCTGCTCGCCGCCATCGGCGCCATCCTCGTCATCCTCGCCGAGGCGCACGAGTGGGCCGAGAGTTTGTGGACAAAAAAATGGCAGCGCCTGCCGCGGCCGGCGGCGGACACCCCCGATGCGGACCTGCCCCTGGTGTCCATCCACGTGCCGGCCTACAACGAACCGCCGGACATGATGATCCAGACCCTGGACGCCCTCTCCCGGCTCGACTACCCGCGCTTCGAGGTGCTGGTGATCGACAACAACACCAAGGATCCGGCGGTGTGGCAGCCGGTGGAGGAACACTGCCGCCAACTCGGCGAGCGGTTCCGTTTCTTCCACGTGGACCCGCTCGCCGGCTTCAAGGCCGGAGCGCTCAACTTCGCCCTGCGCCAGACCGCGCCCGAGGCCGCGGTGGTGGCGGTGATCGACAGCGACTACATGGTCGAGCCGGACTGGCTGCGCGCCCTGGTGCCGCAGTTCGCCGACGCCAACATGGCCATCGTCCAGGCCCCGCAGGACTACCGCGACGGCGACGAAAACGCCTTCAAGGCCATGTGCCTGGCCGAGTACCGCGGTTTCTTCCAGATCGGCATGGTCACCCGCAACGAGCGCAACGCCATCATCCAGCACGGCACCATGACCATGGTCCGGCGCAGCGTGCTCGACGAGGTCGGCGGCTGGGCCGAGTGGTGCATCACCGAGGACGCGGAACTCGGCCTGCGCATCTTTGAGCGCGGGTACGCGGCCAGCTACATCCCCTACAGCTACGGCAAGGGGCTCATGCCCGACACCTTCCTCGACTACAAGAAGCAAAGGTTCCGCTGGGCCTACGGCTCGGTAC
>JAGODN010000410.1 GCA_017998195.1 Desulfobulbus sp.
CGGCGTGCAGGGGCCCCCGGCGCGCGCCCTCGAACTGATGCGGCTGCTGCGGGCGGCGGACCCGGCGCTCAAGGTGATCCTGCTGCTCGGCCGCGGCGCGGCCGGCGCCGGCGTGCGCGGCATGGAGATGGGCGCCAGCGACTGCCTGCCCCTGCCGCTCGATCTGGGCGCGCTCATCGACAGTCTCCGGGCCGCTGTCTCGCCCCATACCACCCCGGGCCCCTGAACCCTCTTGGCCAGCTGTTCCTCCCGAGCCTCCCGCGCCCGTCCGGCCAACATTCCTTTGCCGAACGCCTCCCTGCTGTTTCGTCAGCGTCCTGTTCGCGGTGGCCGCTTTCTCCTGGCCAATTTTGCAGGAATGATTAGCGTTCAAGCATGAAAAGGACGCATCGGCCGCGAATTCGCCCGCGGCAACTCACACGGTGCGACCGACCACCGGCGAACACTTCTGCATGGGAGGTCTGGTCATGTACAACGAACACGAACTCTGCGAGAAGATCACCAGCCTGTATCCGGATATCGGCCAGTGCGGTATCAATGTCCGGGTGAGTTGGAACGGGCAGGAGAAGACGTGGCTGGTGCACCTGGAAAAGGGTTCCCACACCCTGGACCACTTCCTTGAGACCGCTGATGCCGACACCTGCATGGCCGGCAAGCAGTGCGTGGCCCTGGGCCTGGAAATCGCCCAGCTCAAGAAAAACATCAAGGGCGAGCAGTTCTAGCGCCCTCACTGCCCTCCCGGCAGGCGTGCCCAGTGCGCGCCTGCCGTATTTTTTTGGCCCGACGGCCCTGGGCGTCCTGTGCCTGGCTGGCCGGTCGTGCTCGATCGGCGGCGAGGTCCGGTGCGGCCGGTCACCGCCAACAGCATTGCGGCCGGCGCGTCGAGCCCGGTATGATGCCCCGAACCCCTTTTCCAAGGCACGACAGCCATCCTGTCGGGGCGCCTTTGCCGCAACCGGCGGCCCGCGTCCCCCACCGGGTGACGCTTTCCCCGCAACACACCCCACGGAGGTGCGCATGACCCATCCCCCACAGGCAACGGAATACACCCTGGTGCTTGGCGGCGAGGCCGGCCAGGGCCTGCAGACCATCGGCACGGTGCTGGCGCGGACCGCGCAGGCGGCCGGGCTGCACGTGCTGGTGACGCACGAATTCATGTCGCGCATCCGCGGCGGCAGCAACAGCACCGCGGTGCGTATCGCCACCACGCCGGTGCGGGCGACGACCGACCGCATCGATGTGTGCGTGCTCCTCGATGCCGACGCCCTGCCCCGGCTGCGCGGCCGCTGCGGGGAGAGCACCCTGCTGGTCGGCGACCCGGCCCTTTTTGCCGATGTGGCCGAACTGGTGCCCCTGGCCCTGGGCGCACTGAGTTCCCAAGTCGGCGGCGCGCTCTACACCGGCAGCGTTGTCTGCGGTTTCCTGGTGCGGCTGCTCGGCTGGCCGCTGGCGGTGCTGGCAACGGCCCTGGAGCGCGTGTTCGGCGAGAGCCAATCGCTGGTCAAAAATCTGGCCGCGGCCCGGCTCGGCTGGGAGGCCGGGGCCGAGCACCACGGCCGCCTGACGCTTACCCTGGGCACGCCCCGGCCGGACCGCCTGCTGCTCGACGGCAGCCAGTGCGTGGCGCTCGGCGCCCTGGCCGGCGGCTGCACCTTTGTTGCCTCCTACCCCATGTCCCCGGCCACCGGGGTGCTCATCCACCTTGCCCGGCAGGCGCGCGCGCACGGGGTGGTGGTCGAGCAGGCCGAGGACGAGATCAGCGCCGTGAACATGGCCCTTGGCGCCTGGTACGCCGGCGGCCGGGCCCTGGTGACCACCTCGGGCGGCGGTTTCGACCTGATGGCCGAGGGGCTGAGCCTGTGCGGCATCATCGAGTCGCCGCTGGTCATCCACCTGGCGCAGCGGCCCGGGCCGGGCACGGGCCTGCCGACCCGCAGCGAACAGGGGGACCTGGAGATCGCCCGCTACTCCGGCCACGGCGAGTTCCCCCGCGCCATCCTCGCCCCGGGCTCGGCCGAGGAGGCCTATGCCTGCACGGCCCACGCCTTCCGCATGGCCGACGCAGCCCAGTCGCCGGTGTTCGTGCTCACCGACCAGCACCTGCTCGACGGGGTGCAGGATCTGGCCCCTCTGCCCCTGCCCGAGGCGCCGCCCGAGTCGCAGATCAAGGCCACCACGGCCGACTACCGGCGCTACGCGCCCGGCCCGGACGGCGTCTCCCCCCGCGGCATCCCCGGGTTCGGCGAGGGGTTGGTGCGCGTGGACAGCGACGAACACGACGCCCACGGCCGTATCACCGAGGATTTCACGGTGCGCATTGCCATGGTCGACAAGCGGCTCGCCAAGCTGCGCCTGCTCAGCGAGGACCTGGCCCTGGCGCCGCGCCTGCACGGGCCGGAGAATTTCCGCCGGCTGATCGTCGGCTGGGGCTCCACCACCGCCCCGGCACTCGAGGCCCTGGAGCGGCTGCGGCCGGAAGACACCAGCTATCTCCACTGCGTGCAGCTCTACCCGCTGTCGCCGGCACTGCTCGCCTACCTTGAGCGGGCCGATCGGATCATCGTCATCGAGGGCAACGCCACCGGCCAGTTCGCCCGCCTGCTGCTCGCCGAGTGCGGCTGCGCCAT
>JAGODN010000070.1 GCA_017998195.1 Desulfobulbus sp.
AAAAGCCACGAGAACGACGTCTCTTGCTTCATAACAGGCTGTTTTTGCGAAGCGTAACTTTGCGGATTTTAACTTTTTACGATGCCATCAATATTGACTTTGCCAGGGGGGGCGGGTAAACAGGAGCCAACGTCACCACGCACCGAGGAACGGTCATGCAACTCCCCAGAACGCAATCAAAAATTGTTCTTTTCCTGCTGCTCTGCGGCGCGCTGACGCTGCTCGGCGGCTGTGCGGCCATGCATGCCCTCAGGGAGAATCCCCGGGTGAGCGTGGCCGATGTGCGCGTGCGCGACATCAAGCCCATGGAGACCGTGTTCCTGCTCGAACTGCGCATCCAGAATCCCAACGACGTACCCATCGACCTGTACGGGATCAACTGCGAAATGGAGATCGACGGCCGCCACTTCGCCAGTGGCATCGCCGACGCCAATCAGACCGTGCCCGCCTTCGGCACCACCACCGTGCCGGTCAGCATCTACGCCTCGGTGCTCGACATGGTATCGTCGGTGGTGGACCTGATCCAGACCTCCGAGGCTGCCTCGTCCCGTGGCAAACCCGTGGCCTACCTGCTCAAAGGCACGGTCAACGTGGGCGTGCACAGTTTCAAGAAGGAAATCCCCTTCAGCAGTTCGGGCGAGCTGTCCCTCAAGGGCATCGGCCGGACCCTCAACCTGCCCCGCCGCTGAGCGGCCGTTTTCTCCCCCTTGGAAAAAAATTCGGGCGGGGGATCGTCGCGATCCCCCGCCCGATGAGCCGACGAACCGCCCGCCTCAGAGGCTGGCGGCGTTGAAGGTGTCGCAGCTGTCGAATCGGCCGGTCTGGTAGCCGCGCTGGAACCAGTTGACCCGCTGGGCCGAGCTGCCGTGGGTGAAGGAATCGGGCGTCACGTAGCCCCGCTGCTGCTTCTGCAGCCGGTCGTCGCCGATCTGGCTGGCCGCGTTGAGGGCCTCGTCGATGTCGCCGGGCTCCACCACCTGCCGGGCCCGGTGGGCGTGATGGGCCCACAGGCCGGCAAAGCAGTCGGCCTGCAGCTCCATCTTCACCGACAGCCGGTTGTACTCGGTCTTGGACACCTGCCGCCGCATGGCCTCCATTTGCCGGCTCAGGCCCAGCAGGTTCTGCACGTGATGGCCGACCTCGTGGGCGATGACGTAGGCCTGGGCGAAGTCGCCGGGGGCGTTCATGTTGCGTTTCAGTTCCCGGTAGAACGACAGGTCGATGTAGACCTTGCCGTCGCCGGGGCAGTAGAAGGGGCCCATGGCCGCTTCCGCGAACCCGCAGGCCGACTGCACCGCACCGCTGAACAGCACCAGGTTGGGTTCCCGGTAGCTCTGGCCGGCGGCGCGGAACTGCTCCTTCCACACGTCTTCGGTGTCGGCCAGCACCACCGAGACGAAATCGGCCAGTTGCTTATCCTCCGCGGTCTGCTGCACCGGGCCGGAGGACGATCCCGGCTGCGACACCTGCACCGATTCGCCCATGTTGAGGATGATCGAGGGGTCGATGCCGAAATACATGCCGACCAGGGCCAGCAGCAGGATGCCGATGGAACCGCCCTTGACCCGGCCCGGAATGCGGGAGCCCCGCCGGTCTTCCACGTTCGTCGATCTTCGTCCGTCCTGCCAGCGCATGATCTGTCCTCATGATGAAGTTTATCTGTCTGTTGTTCTCCGGTATTTGCCGCACTCTACCGTTGCCCCCACAAAAAAACAATCGGCAAACGGCCGCTGGCGCCGGCCCGGAGCCCGGGGCGTAGCTGCACAATAGTCTTGACAGGGGCAGTCGTTGCATTAGACTAACCGCTTCCCATCAACGGTGCGGCAAAGGAGACGGGCATGCTGAGCGAGGAGCAGGGACAGGCGCTCGTGCGGCTGGCACGACAGGAAATTGAGGCCCGGTTGGGACTGCGGCCGGCGGCAGCGGCCGGCGAGGATCCGGTTCTCGGCGAGCGGCGGGGCGTGTTCGTCACCCTGCACAGGAACAGGGAACTGCGCGGCTGCATCGGCAGCCTGGCCGCGGTCGAGCCGCTGGCCGAGGGCGTCCGCCGCAACGCCATCAACGCGGCCTTCCACGACTACCGCTTCACGCCGCTGACCGCGGCGGAACTGCCGGAGTTGCACATCGAGGTTTCGGTACTCAGCGAACCGCAGCCGCTCATCACAGCCGATGCGGACGACCTGGTCCGCCGGCTCCGGCCGGGCGTGGACGGGGTCATCCTCCGGGGACCGAACGGCGAGCAGGCCACCTTCCTGCCCCAGGTCTGGCAGCAGCTGAAGCGGCCGGAACTCTTCCTGGACCATCTCTGCCGCAAGGCCGGCCTGCCCGGCGACGCCTGGCGTTCGGGGCGGCTGCGGGTGTTCACCTACCAGGTGCAATCCTTCGAGGAACCCCGCTGAGGGCGGGGCAGCGAGCATGAAAGAACTGACCCTGCCGCCGGAACTCTCCTGCGAGATCCGCGAGATCTACGACTCCATGGTCACCGCCTACGACGAGGTCGCCCGCGCCGTCACCCTGACCTGCGACGGCTGCCCGGACAACTGCTGCGACTCCTATTTCCTCCACTACACCTACAGCGAGTGGGCCTATCTCTGGATGGGTCTGCGCGCCCTGGGGGACGAGCAGCTCGACCGCATCCTCGGCCGCGCCCGGGACTGCGTGGCGCAGAGCCGGATGCAGATCAGCCGCGGCGAGCGGCCGACGATCATGTGCCCCCTCAACGAGGCGGGGCGCTGCACCCTCTATGTCCACCGGCTGATGATCTGCCGCACCCACGGCGTGCCGGCCACCCTGACCCGGCCCGATCATCAGCTGCTCCGCTTTCCCGGCTGCTTCCGCTGCCAGGAGATCGTCCGCCAGCGGTTCGCCGTGGAAACCGACGCCCCGGCCATGGACCGCACCATCCTCTACCGGCGGCTGGCCCAGCTGGAGGCGCGGCTCCTGGGCAACCGGCGCGACCTCTACCCGAAAATCAAAATGACCATCGCCGAGATGATCGTCAACGGCCCGCCCAAGCGGAGCCGGGCGACCCTCGAGCAGGACTGAGAACATCCCATGGACACCCTTGTTGCACAGACCAGGCAGGCCGTCATCGACGGCCATCGCATCGACCGGGAGACCGCGCTGCGCCTCCTCGACACGGACCACCGCGAACTCTGGCGGGCCGCCGACGACATCCGCCGCCACTTCCTGGGCGACCGCTTCGACCTCTGCTCGATCATCAACGCGCGCAGCGGCAACTGCACCGAGAACTGCCGGTTCTGCGCCCAGTCGGCCCGCCACCACACCGGCATCGACACCTACACGGTCATCCCCGAGGACGAGGCCCTCACCCAGGCCGCGGACAACGACCAGCACGGCGTCGGCCGCCTTTCCCTGGTGACCAGCGGCCGCAGCCTGGCCCCGGACACCCTGGATGCCCTGGTCGGCCTCTACGGAAAAATGGCGGCATCCACCTCGCTGTTGTTCTGCGCCTCGGCCGGCATGCTCACTCCGGAAATCGCCGCCACCCTGAAGGAGGCCGGGGTGGGCCGCTACCACTGCAACCTGGAGGCGAGCCGCGGCTATTTCCCGCAGGTCTGCACCACCCACACCTGGGCGGAGAAGGTCGAGACCCTGCAACTGGCGCGGTCGGCCGGCATGACGCTCTGCTCCGGCGGCATCATCGGCATGGGCGAGCAGATGACCGACCGGATCGACATGGCCCTCGAACTGCGCGACCTCGAAGTCACCTCGATCCCGATCAACATCCTCACCCCCATCCCCGGTACGCCCCTGGCCGAGTTGGCACCGCTGTCCGTGGACGAGGTGCTGACCACGGTGGCCCTGTTCCGCTTCATCAACCCGGAGGCGGTCATCCGCATGGCCGGCGGCCGCCAGCAACTCGGCGACGACCAGTACCAATGCTTTGCCGCCGGCGCCAACGGGGCCATCGTCGGCAACTACCTGACCACCACGGGCGCGGGCATCAAAGAGGACCTGGAACGGCTCGCGGCCATGGGTTTCACCTTCGAACGGGGCTGATTCGTGGACACCGGCGACCTGCTGCGCTTCGACCGCGATCACCTCTGGCACCCCTACACCTCGATGATCGGGCCGCTGCCGGTCTACCCGGCCGTGTCCGCCCAGGGGGTGCGCATCCGCCTGGCCGACGGCCGGGAACTGATCGACGGCATGAGTTCCTGGTGGTGCGCGATCCACGGCTACAGCCACCCGGTGCTCGTCCAGGCCCTGCGCGACCAGGCCGGCCGCATGGCCCACCTCATGTTCGGCGGCCTCACCCACGAGCCGGCGGTGACCCTGGGCCGGCTGCTGGTGGAGCTGACGCCCGAGCCGCTGGACCGGGTGTTCCTGTGTGATTCCGGCTCGGTGAGCGTCGAGGTGGCGCTCAAGATGGCGCTCCAATACCAGCAGGCCGCGGGCCGGCCGGAGCGGCACCGGCTGCTCACCGTGCGCGGCGGCTACCACGGCGACACCTTCCACGCCATGTCGGTCTGCGACCCGGTCACCGGCATGCACTCGCTGTTCGCCCGCTCCCTGCCCCAGCAGCTGTTCGCGCCCCGGCCCGGCTGCCGCTTCGACGGCGAGTGGGACGAGCGCGACCTGGAGGCCATGGAACGGCTGCTCGTCGCCCACCACCGCGAGGTGGCGGCGGTGATCATCGAGCCGATCGTCCAGGGCGCGGGCGGCATGTGGTTCTACCATCCCGCCTACCTGCAGGGGCTGCGGCGGCTGTGCGACCGCTACCAGACCCTGCTCATCTTCGACGAGATCGCCACCGGCTTCGGCCGCACCGGCCGGATGTTCGCCGCCGAACACGCCGGCGTGGCCCCGGACATCCTCTGCGTGGGCAAGGCGATCACCGGCGGCACCATGACCCTGGCCGCGACCCTGACCACCCCCGGGGTGGCCGAGACCATCTCCCGGGGCGAACCGGGGGTGTTCATGCACGGCCCGACCTTCATGGGCAACCCGCTCGCCTGCGCCGTGGCCTGCGCCTCGCTCAACCTGCTGCTGGACGGTCGCTGGCGGCAGCGGGTGGCGGCCATCGCCCGCCAGTTGGAAACCGAGCTGGCCCCGGCCCGCGACCTGGCGGGCGTGGCCGATGTGCGCGTGCTCGGCGCCATCGGCGTGATCGAGACCCGCAAGCCGGTGGACATGGCCGCCCTGCAGCGGTTCTTCGTCGACCAGGGGGTGTGGATCCGCCCCTTCGGCCGCCTGCTCTACCTCATGCCGCCCTACATCATCGAACCGGACGACCTCTCCCGGCTGACCGCGGCCCTGGTCCGGGCCGCCGACCTGGACTGACCGCCCCCTCCGGCGGTCCACCGACCGCCGCCGCGGCCCCTGCCACCGCATTCCCTTCACGCCCCTCGCGAGGTCCTGCATGAGACGGGAACTGATCAACAAATCTGTGCTGCTGGCCCTGGTCCTGCTCATCTCCGCCCTGTTTCTCGGCATGATCCGGCAGTTTCTCATGCCCATGTTCATGGCCGGCCTGTTCTCGGCCATGCTCAGCCCGGCCCACCGCTGGCTGACGGCCCGACTCGACGGCCGCAACACCATCGCCTCCATGCTCATCGTCGCCGCGGTGGTGGTGCTCCTGCTCGGCCCGCTCAGCATCCTCATCGGCGTGGTGGTGGGCCAGGCGATCAGCGTCAGCCAGTCGGTCACCCCCTGGGTCCAAGCCTTCATCAACGAGCCCTCGGCGATCGCCGTCTACCTGGAAAAGATACCCTATTACCAGGAGATCCTGCCTTACAAGAACGTCATCGTGGAGAAGGCCGGGGCCGTGGTCGGCAACATTTCGACCTTTCTCATCAACAGCCTCTCTTCGTTCACCAAGGTGACGGTGAACGCACTGTTCAGCACCGTCGTCATGCTCTACGTGATGTTTTACTTCCTCACCATGGGCGAGGTGCTGCTGCACAAGATCCTCTACTTCCTGCCGCTCCACGACCGGGACGAACGCCGCCTGCTGCAGCGCTTCACCTCGGTGACCGCCGCCACCATGAAAGGGACGCTGGTCATCGGCGCCCTCCAGGGGCTGATCTGCGGCCTGGCCTTCGCCTTTGCCGGGATCGAGGGGCCGGTGTTCTGGGGCTGTGTGATGGCGGTGATGTCCATCATCCCGGCCTTCGGCACGGCCATCGTCTGGGTGCCGGCCCTGATCATCCTCGTGCTCAAGGGCGAGTTCGCCGGCGCGGTCATCCTGGCGGTGCTCTGCGGCGGGCTGGCCGGCAACCTGGACAACGTCCTGCGGCCGCGCTTGGTCGGCAAGGACACGGAGATGCACGACCTGTTCGTGCTCTTCGGCACCCTGGGCGGCATCAGCATGTTCGGCCTGCTCGGCATCATCATCGGGCCGATCATCGCCGCCCTGTTCATCACCATCTGGGAGATCTACGGCAAGGCCTTCGAGGCCTACCTGCCGGACGTGGGGCCGCTGTTCGCCGGCAACGGTGCGGTGCGGCCGCCGGCTGAACCGCCCCTCGCCGCCCCGGAGGCCGGGGCGACCAAACCGCCGGCCGCGGCCAACGGCACGGACCAACCGCCGCCGGACCCGTCCTGAACGGCCTGGGGGGCTCGCCGCGCGCACCGGAAGGACGCGCGTCCTGCGCGGCGGATGTACGGGAAGGTTGCGGGGTGAGGGATGCGCAACGGGCGGGGATTCCGTTGCGGTTGCCGGCGCGGTCCTACCAGACGGCCGCGGAGAGGTCCACCTTCTTTTCCTCGATCAGTCGCAGGCAGGCATCCACGCTCGCGGCGTGGTAGAGGGTGCCCCGGCCGTTGCGGATCTCCTCCAGGGCTGTTTCCAGGCCGAGCGAGGGCCGGTAGGGGCGGTGCGAACTCATGGCCTCGACCACGTCGGCCACGGTGAGGATCTTGGCCTCCAGCAGGATCTTCTCGTCGGTGAGGCCGCGGGGGTAGCCGGTACCGTCCAGGTGTTCGTGGTGCTGGTAGACGATATCCGCCACCGGCCAGGGGAAGTGGATGTTCTTGAGGATTTCGTAGCCGACCTCGGTGTGGCACTTGATGATGGCCCGTTCCTGCTGGGAGAGCTGCGCCGGCTTGGCCAGGTATTCCGAGGGCAGGGAGATCTTGCCGATGTCGTGGAGCAGGGCGGCGAAATGCAGCCCCTCGATCTGTTTCGCCGGCAGGCCGAGTTCGCGGGCGATGGCGCAGGCCAGGTTGTCGACCCGGGCCTGGTGGCCGGCGGTGTAGGGGTCGCGCTTCTCGGCCGCCAGGGCCAGTGACTTGACCGTCTCCTCCAGGCTGTTGTGCAGGTCGTAGCGGCTCTTCCTGAGCGCCTCCAGGGCGCTCTTGCGTTCGGTAATGTCGCGGGCGATGCCCCGGTACCCAAGCAGTTCGCCGTTGTCACCGAACACCGGCACGCCGTTCTTCTCGATCACCACCACGTGGCCGTCCCTGGCCTGGCAGTTGTTCTCGAAGCCGCTGAACGGCTTGCGGGATTTGAGCAATTGCCGAAAGATGCGCTCGGTGCGCTCCCGCTCCTTGGGCGCAGTCAGGTCCACCAGGTGCTTGCCGAGCATCTCCCCGGGCGCGAAGCCGAGCAGATCCTGCACCTTGGGGCTGCTGTAGATGTAGGCCCCGTCCGGGTTGACCTCCCATATCCAGTCGCTTGTGGTTTCCACCAGGGAGCGAAAGCGGGCGTTGCTCTCTTCCAGGGCCTGCAGGAGCCGCTCCCGCTCCTCCGAGATGATCCGGCGCACCCGGTCGGCCAGCACCGTGTGGCGGATGATGTAGAAGGCGAGGAAGGAGATGACCAGGAGGATCGCCGAGGAAATGGCATTGAGCTGCTTGGCGATCAGGCCGATCTCGATGTTGACGTCCTCCATGTAGAGGCCGGTGCCGATCACCCAGCCCCAGGGCTTGAATTCGCGTACATAGGAGAGCTTGGGGACGATCCGGCTCGGGTCGTCCTGCCACTGGAACAGGTAGTCCACGTAGCCGGCGCCCTGGGTCCGGACCACCTTGACGAACTCCTCGAGCAGGTTCTTGCCCATGGGGTAGCGGAAATCCGGGACCGGCTCGCCGTGCAGGTCGGGCCGGTAGGGGTGGACAACGATGTGCGCGGACATGTCGTTGATCCAGAAGTAGTCCTTGTTGGTCGGGCCGTAGCGGAAGATCTTGATCATCTCCTTGGCCTGGTGCTGGGCTTCGGCCCGGCTGAGCACGCCGGCCCGCTCCATTTTCTCGTAGGCGGCCACCATGTCCCAGGTGATCTTGGTCACCTCCAGGAGCAGTTCGCGCTTCTTGGCGAGCAGGTTCTCCTTGAGCGAGGGCAGGATGATGAGGAAGATGGCGGTGACGAACAGCAGGATGGTGAGCAGGGCCGGCAGGGCGATGCGGATGGTGATCGCATGCACGAGTTTCCGTTTGCCTTTCTTGTCCATGCGCGGGACCGGCTCGGTGGGGAAGGTTGTTCGGGGCGACGGCGGGACGCCGCGTCGGTGCGGAAGCCTGTGCGGCCAACCGATGCGGGCCGTCCCAGTGGCGGCAAGGCTGTCTGCAGGGCACCTTAACGGTTTCCCGGGGCCGGGGCAAGGATTCTTCCTCGCCCTGTCACCCGAGCCCGACAGGGAAGGGGCGACCGGGCCGGGAGGGCGGAAAGTCAACAGGATATTTTCAGCTTGACTTTCCCGTGACGATCAGGTTCCCTTTGCACACGTTTCAGGTTCCGACAAGGAACAAGAGGGAACTCCGTGGAAATCGGAGACGGGCCCGCCGCTGTAACCGGGGACGAGCGCCGCAAGCACAGTCACTGATCGAACGATCGGGAAGACGCGGCGTGAGGACGATCCGGGAGTCAGAAGACCTGCCTGAAACGATGCGCCACTCTCCGCGGATCAGAGAGACGGCGACGAGACGTGGATTCACCAGGGCATCCCCGGATCATTTTCTTGGTCCGGGGTTTTTTTGTGCCCCGGCCGCGCCCGGTGCAGGGCGGCCGTCACCGGGACGGCAGCGCCCTGCCACGACCCAACTCCCACCGGAGGACGCATCCGATCGCTTGCCGCGGAGTTTCCGCCAGGCCGGCGGACGCGGACCCCTGCCAGGTCCGGCTCCTTGTGCGGCCCCACCGTTTGCCGGCGGTGGGCCGCGGCTGTCCCGCCCCTTGGCCGGCGGCGATTCCGACACCTGATCCGCCGGAATTGCCGGATGCGTTCTTCGTCTCCCGTTGCCCCTGGCCCACAGGGCCATGTCCGCTTTTCTCCGCCGGTCTGCGCCGGTCGGCCCTTGGGCCGGATGAACCTTCGCCGGCCCCGCATCAACCCTGGCGCCGGCCTCCACAACGTGCTACCCTCCACGCACCAGCC
>JAGODN010000411.1 GCA_017998195.1 Desulfobulbus sp.
CGGGCTGCACCTGGGCGACCACGCGGATGTTCGAGCCCAGGGTGTAGCCGCCCTCGACCATGTTGAAGGCGTCGGCCTGGGTGATCTGGATCTGGTCCGCCGGGACAGCCGCGCCGGACCGCTCCAAATCCTCGGCGAGCAGGGTGCGGGCCTCGTCGATGGCCGCATCCAGGTTGTAGCCGCGCTTGATCGTGCGGTACACGCCGAGCATGGGCACGGCCACCCGGTTGCGCGAGGTGTCCGCGGTCAGGGTCAGGTGGCTGGTGGTGCGGGTGAGCGCCGCGCCCACCGCGTTGGCCACGCCGGCCAGGGGCGGCACCACCGCCTCCAGGCCGAGGCGCCTGGCCAGCGGGTCCCGGAACACCGCGGCCGGGCCACCGATGACCAGCACCTGCTTGGGTTCGATCAGCCGGTCGTGGAGGATCTCGTGGATGGTGTACACCGGCTTGGCGTTCACCCGGGCGACCATGGCCTCGATGCGGCCGGCGATGGCCGCCACCGCGGCGTCCACTGCGGCCTGGGCCAGTTCGCGGCTGTCCAGGCCGTGGGTCGCGGCCAGGGCGTCGATGCCGGCGCGGGAGGCGGCAGTGTCGCCGAATTCGGCCAGACCGAGCAGGTTGCAGGCGTCCATGAGCGCGACCGTGCTGCCGCCCGCGGCCAGGCAAGGACCGAGCCGCTGCGGGCCGGTGCGCACCGTGCCGTTGTCCACGGTGATCTGCGAGTCGCCGCCGATGCCGATGGATTCCACGTGCACCGCCCGCACCAGGGTGGGTCGCTCCTCGATGCTGATACCCTCGCGTTCGAGCAGGGGCTGGCCGTCCGCGAACAGGGCGATGTCCGTGGTGGTGCCGCCGATGTCGAGCATGAGCGCGTCCGTGTCCGCCGGCACCGTGGCCAGGATGCCCATCACCGAGGCGGCCGGGCCGGAGAAGATCGACTGCACCGGCGTGTCCAGGGCGCGGGCGAGCGGCATGGTGCCGCCGTCGGCCTTGAGGATGTTCACCTCGGCCTCCAGGTCGAACCCCTTGAGGCTGCGGCCGAGCGCCGCCGAGAAGGTGCGGAAGGTGCGCCACACGGCCGAGTTGTAGTAGGCGGTGTGGATGCGGCGGCCGAAGTTGAGCTGGCCCGAGACGAGATGCCCGGTGGACACGAACTCGGCCCGGTCTTTGAGCCGCTCGCTGATGGTGTTTTCGTGGGCCGGGTTGCGCGGTGAGAACTTGCCGGCCACCGCGAAGCTGCGTACGCCCGCGGCCAGGCATCCGTCGACGGCCCGGTCGAGTTCCCGGCTGTCGAGCGCCAGGGTCTCGTTGCCCAGGTGGTCCAGGCTGCCCGGGAGAAGGTGATAATGGTCGCCGATGCGGTAGGCCTCCGGGGAGATGCCGGGTCCGCCGACCACGAGCACGCCCACCGGTTCGATGGCGCCGGTGACGATGGCGTTGGTCGACAGGGTGGTGCTCAGGTTGAGGGTGCGCACCCGCCGCGGGTCCTGGCCGGCGAGGATCGCCTCCAGCACCCCGGTGATCGAGGCGAGCAGGTTGTCGGGGAGGGTGGGGGCCTTGGCCGCGGCCACCAGCCGGGTACCGTCGATGAGCACCGCGTCCGTGTGGGTGCCGCCGATATCGATGCCTATGCGCATGGGGCTCCTTGCCTGAAGGAATGGGAGGGGTGGGGTGCGGCCGCAGGTCAGTCCGCGGTCTGCAGCGCCCGGGTGTAGGCGGCGCGGACCTCGGGAGTGAAGCAGACCAGCAGCACCTCGCGGGGGGTGGCGTGTTCGCGGACAAAGGCGCGGATGGTCTGCACCGCGATCCGGGCCGCCTCGTCCAGGGGGTAGCCGTACACCCCGCAGCTGATCGCCGGGAAGGCGATGGTCTCGATGGCGTTGGCCCGGGCGAGGGTCAGCGAGTTCCGGTAGCAGTTCGCCAGCAGGGCGGCCTCATTGCGGCCGCCGCCCCGCCAGACCGGGCCCACGGTGTGGATGACGTATGTGGCCGGCAGGCGGAAGCCCGGGGTGATGACCGCCTCGCCGGTGGGGCAGCCGCCGATGGCGCGGCAGGCCGCGAGCAGTTCCGGGCCGGCGGCCCGGTGGATGGCGCCGTCCACGCCGCCGCCGCCGAGCAGACGCTCGTTGGCCGCGTTGACGATGGCATCGACCTGCAGGGTGGTGATGTCGGTGTCGGTCAGGGTGAGCATGGGCGGTCTCCTTGCGGGCGGGTCCGGGTGTCCGGGAGCGGGGCGGATGGGCAGGACTGTACGGAAAAATCGGGCAAAGGTCAACGCCGGCACGTTCGACCGGCCCGCCGAAAAAAAACCGCCCGCCCGGCAATCCGGACGGGCGGCGGCACGGCGAACCGGCGGGGACGCCACTACTTGAGCGAGGGCAGGGGGGTGGTGGCGGTGGGCGCGGGCAGGATCGGGTGGACCACCTGGGGCTGCTTACCGGTGGTGGTGCGCAGGAAGGCGGCGATCTTGGCGATGTCGCCTTCTTTCAGGTCCGCACCGACCTGGGAGTCGTTCATCACCTCGATGGACTCCTCCAGGCTCCAGACCACGCCCGAGTGGAAGTAGGGCGGGGTCAACTCGATGTTGCGCAGGCTGGGCGACTTGAAGGCGAA
>JAGODN010000071.1 GCA_017998195.1 Desulfobulbus sp.
GGCTGGCGCTCGCCGCCGGGCAAACCCGGCCCGGCGCGCTCGTGCAGGGGTGTCTTCCGCATGCGGACTTGGCCGCGATGAGCGCCGAGGAACTGCTCGGCTGTGTGTTCGCCACCAAGCGGCCGCAGATCTTTGCCGAAAGCGCGGTGGCCGGCGACGGCTCGGACTGGAACCTGGTCGAGCTCGGCCTGCTCGGTGACATTTCGGTGGCCGTGCCGGTCACCGTATTCGACAACGGCAGCCACACCGTGCCCACCCCGCACGACCAGCCCTTCCCCGCCACCCTGGTGTTCACCCCGGGCGCGCTGCTGCAGAACGGCCGCGGCTGCACCCCGGCGGACTGGGACGAGGTCACCGCAGCGGACGGCAGCCTGAACGCGGAGGGCTACCATCGACTCTACCGGCGCCGCCTGCTGCCCGTGCTGCGGTTCATCAACGAGCATGCCGGCCGGCCGCGCTCGGCCCTGGTCACCCTGCCCGGGCTCGGCTGCGGCCAGTTCGCCGGCCCCTTCCAGGGGCGTCTCGGCGCGCAGCTGCAGGCGGTGCTGGAACGGCTGCTGGCCGAGGAGGGCGCCTCCCTGCCGAACCTCGCGGCCGTGTACTTCGATCCCTACAACGAATGCGACAACGCCCGGCACGAGCTGCACGGCATCACCCTCTTTGTCCGGCCATTGACCCGCCCGGGCAACCGCGGCCGGACCCAGCTCTGCCCGCCGGCCGCGTACGGGGAGGCGGGCGACGATTTCACCGCCTGCCGCCTGTTCAGCCTGGTGGCCTGGGACCATGTCAGCTGGCCGGGCAATGACTTCTACGTCGGCTCGCGTGCCACCGACGACGGCGTCAAGGCCGCGGCCACCGACGCCCTGGCCGTGCTCACCGGCGTGACCGGCCGCTACGACACGAAGCGCAGCGCCTACCAGCCGCCCCCGCCCCTGCACACCTGGGAGCAGGCGGTGCAGCAGGGCGTGCGTGAGCGCGGCCTGCGGTTGTGGCACCCCCAGGCCCTGTGGACCCCGCCCGGCGGGTGACGCGAACACCCGGCCTTCCTTCCCAGATGCCACCCCGGACAATGTTTGCTCGCGCTGCTCGTCGCAGGTGCAGCCCCTTGCCGGGACACCGACCTGCAGGTTCCCGTTGCCATCCATCAGCCGGACAGGTAGAAATACAGAGTACGCCTGCTCCGGCTCCCCTGCATAAATCCGGCTTGGTCGCCAACGAGGCACCATTCGCGGACATTCCGCCCGCTTGCCTGCCGCGGCGGGCTTTCATCGCACTGCAATCCCCAAACCCCAACCGAGGAGGACCAATGATGGAGGACAAAACAATCACCGTCACCTGCCCGAAATGCGGCATCAAGATCACCAACACGGTGAGCTGGTTCAAGAAGCCGGGCAGCTGCTGCCCGGGCTGCCAGCTGCGGCTGTCCACCGAGCGCTTCCGCCGGGCCATCGAGGCGGCGGAGCAGGCAGCCTGAGCCGAGCGCCGCTGCCCAACATTCCCCACCTGTGCCGAGGAACAACCGATGAAAACGCTCTCAAGTGTACTTCTTGTCGTCTTGACCGCCGCCTTTGCCCACGCCGGCACGCCCCTGCCGGTGACCGACGTGCCGGAAAAAGTCCTGTCCACACTCCGCGAGTATTTCCCCGGCGCCACCCCCCTGGCCGCGGAAAAGGACGTGCAGGCCAACCGCACCAAGTACGAGGTGCTCGTCCAGTATAAGGCCATACAGTTGGAAGTGGACCTCGCCGAGGATGGCACTATCCTCGACGTGGACATGGAGCGATAGGCGCCAGCGTCTGAACCGGGCGGAGGCGGCAATGGCCGATCCGATCCGCCGCAGGACACAACAAAGCCCCGGACCGAGCACGGTCCGGGGCTTTTTTGTGTCCTGCGGCCAAGTCGGCTCAAAACGGCCGCAGCACCCAGATGCCGCAGGGGCAGGTATCGGCGCAGAAGCCGCAGGCGATGCACTTGGCATCGTCGGAGACGTATTCCCAGTTGACCCCGTCCGAACCCGGCTCCACCTCCCGGCGGGCTATGGCCTCGGTGGGGCAGATGGTCTCGCACAGGTGGCAGTCGCGGCAGGAGCCGCAGCTCAGGCAGCGGGCCGCCTGCTGGTCCTCGGTCCGGCCGCGGTCGCTCACCGGGTCGTAGTGGGCGAAGGTCAGGTTCTCGTAGCGGATCAGCTGCTTGTCGAAGGGCACCCAGGGCTCGCCCCTGAAGGTGGCGAGCAGGTACTCGGCGGTGCGCTTGCCCGCGCCGAGCGCGTTGGTGGCCAGGCCCGGCCGCTCCACGTCGCCCACGGCGAGGATCTGCGCGTCGCTGGTGCGACCGGCCGCGTCGGTCTTGATCCAGGCCGCGCCGCCCACCGTGACCACCTGCACCGACTCGGGCAGGAAGGGCAGATTGGGCACGTCGCCGATGGAGATGATCACCGTCTGCGCCGGCAGCAGCGTACCATCGGCGCCGACCAACCCTTCGGCCGTGACCTCGCGGGTCATGAACGGCCAGCGGAAGGTGGCGCCGAGCGCCTCGGCCGCAGCCCGCTCTTTGCCGAACGCCAGCGGCTTCTGGATGTCCACCAGCACCACCTCCTGCGCGCCCAGCCGGTAGGCCTCGGCGGCCACGTCGCAGCCGACGTTGCCTGCGCCGATGATCACCACCTGCTTGCCCGTGGCCATGGGTTGGTCACTCTTGGCGGCCTTGAGGTAGTCGAGCGCCGGGATCACCCGCTCGTGGCCGGGGAAGGAAAGGGTGCGCGGCTGGTGCGCGCCCACGGCCACGACCACGTAGTCGAACTCACCCTTGAGCGCCTCCACCCGCTCGCGGCTCAGGGTCTCGTTCAAATGCACGTGCAGGTTCTCGGTCTTCAGGAAACGGTCGATCTCCGCGTCCCACACCGCCTGCGACAGCCGCTCCCAGGGGATGGTCTGGGCCAGTTTGCCGCCCAGCCGCGGGCCGCGCTCATAGATGTGCGCCTCCACCCCGTGCAGGGCCAGGTGCCAGGCCACGGCCATGCCCGCCGGGCCGCCGCCGATGACCGCCACCCTGTGGCCCGTGGCCGGCAGGGATCTGGGCGGGTCCACGTTGCGCACCGAGCGGCCGAGCACCGAAGCGTCGATGGAGTAATCGATCTTCTCGCGCGAACAGTTCTGAATGCACAGGTTCGGGCAGATGGTGCCGCACACCGAGGCCGGCAGCGGCGTGTAGCGCAGGAGCATCTCGTAGGCTTCGTCGGTTCGGCCCTCGCGGATGAGCCGCAGCCGGTCGATGGTGGGGATGTGGATGGGGCAGAAGAAGGTGCAGGGCGCGGCCGCATCGCGGTTGGCCCAGAAGGGTTTGCGCCGGCGCAGATCACCGCTCTCGACCACCCCGACCAGGTCGCGCTCGAGCCCCGGGGCCAGGTCGCGCAGCGGGTCGCCGCCGCCGAAGCCTTTGTCCCAGATGCGGCGGCGGAATTCGGCCATGGGCATGGGCCCGGCGAACATCAGGGCCCGCTCCTGCGGAGTGATGGCGGTGAGCAGCTGCCACTCGTTGCGCTCGGAGAGGGTGGCCAGCAGTTTCGGCCGGCCGATGCGCGCCAGGAATTCGGGCAGCCGGTCCAGCAGCCACTGCCACTCGGCGTCGTCCGGCCGGGTGAGTTTGGCGTTGGTGGTCGAATAGGAACCGTCGGTGGAGCCGCGGAAGTAGATCTTGCCGCCCACCATGCCCACGCAGGGCCGATAGCCGAGCACGTTGTCCGGGTTCTTCGCCTCCACCCCGCAGACCACGCCGATGCCGCCGCAGTTGAACTCGGCGAAGGTGTCGCCCACCGAGCCGAGCACCCACATCTCGGGCCGCTCGTGGTCCGGGTTCCACTTGGTCATGGTCAGGCCGCGGGCGCCGATGGAGCCGCCGATCATCACCCGGCCGCCGGCCATGGCGTTGCACACGCCGCTGGTGGCGTCGCCCTTGACGACGATGTCCGCGCCGATATTCAGGTAGCCGACGTCGTCCGAGGCCGAGCCCTCGCAGACGATGGTCGCGCCGGGCTGGCCCATGCAGCCGAGCCGCTGGCCCACCGGGCCGGTGACGCGCAGGGTGAGCGGCCGCTCGGGACTGCCGAGGCGCAGGCCGATGTTGTGCTGGCCGAAGGACTCGAGCAGGAGGTCATCGGCCGTTTCCGCCGCAGCGCGCACCGCGGCCTCGAAGTCCTTGGAGGAGACCCGCTGGTTGGCCGCGTCCCGGCCGGGAATGGTGCGACAGCTTTGCCTGGTTTCGTTCATGGTGGAGTGCTCTGACGGGTGCATGCGGGTGGCCTCAGCAGATGTAGTTGATCTGCAACCGCTCGGCGATGGCCCGATCATCGATGCCGAGCGCGTCGGACATGCCGATGGGCAAACTCTGGGAGCGGCCGAGCGGGGCCATGATCTTCTTCATTTCGGTGCGGATGGCCATGAACACGTCGGCCACCCGCTGGGCCACGTCGTCCGGGTCGAGACGGCGGTAGAGCTTGGGGTTCTGGCTGGTGATGCCCTTGGGGCAAATGCCAAGGTTGCAGACGTTGCAGCGGCCCAGTTCGTTGCCCAGGCAGCCGGCGCAGGCCTGCATGATGTACTTGCCGATGTGTACGCCCGAGGCGCCGAGCATGATCAGGGCCATGCCGTTCTGGGTGACGTTGCCGTTCTTGCCGATGCCGCCGGCGGCGAACAGGGGGATCTCGTTCTGCCGCCCCTGGCGAACCAGGTCCTGGTAGCATTCGCGCAGGTTGGAGGCGATGGGGTGGCCGGTGGCGTCCATGCTCACGTTGTAGGCCGCGCCGGTGCCGCCGTCGATGCCGTCGATCAGGAGGCCGCCGGCGTACGGGTTGCGCACCAGGTTGTTGAGCACCGCCTTGGCCGAGGAGGAGCCGGAGATCTTCGGGTAGACCGGCACGCGGAAGCCGAAGGCCATGGACATGGTCTGGATCATCTTCATGACGCTCTCCTCGATGGAGTAGAGCGTCTGGTGCACCGGCGGCGAGGGCAGGTCCACGCCCTCGGGCACGCCGCGCAGCCGGGCAATGAGTTTGCTCACCTTGAACCACATGAGCAGGCCGCCGTCGCCGGGCTTGGCGCCCTGGCCGTACTTGATCTCGATGGCCGCCGGGTCGCACTGCATCTCCGGGATGGCGCGGATGATCTCGTCCCAGCCGAAGTAGCCCGAGGCGATCTGGAGGATGATGTACTTCAGGAAGGGGCTCTTCAGCACCCAGGGCGGACAGCCGCCCTCGCCCGTGGCCATGACCACCGGGATCCCGAGCACCTCGTTGCAGTAGGCCACGCCCTGCAACAGGCCGAGCCACATGTTCGGCGAGAGCGCGCCGAAGGACATGGAGCCGATGACGAACGGGAAGATCTCGCGGGTGGGCGGGATCCACTCGCCGGCCAGCCGGCGGCGCAGGAATTCCTCCGGCGGCAGCACCCGGCCGAGGATGGTGTTGATGTTGAACTCGTGCCGGCCCGCGTCGAGCGCCGGGTCGGTGAGCATGGAGATGCGGGTGAAGCTGATCCGGTCGAGCACGGTGCGGCCGGAGACGTTGCGCCGGCCGCCGCGCTTCTGGGCCTCGCCCTGCTGGTTGTGGAGGAAGTTGGCGCGCCGCTCGTTGTCGTTCAGGTGCGGACCGATGGCCTCGTTCGGGCAGACCGAGGCGCACATGGAGCAGCCGATGCAGCGCTTGGCCAAGTCCGTGCTCTGGCGGATGCCGGTGAAGTGGCGGTAATCGTTGCCGCGCCGCTTCTGCATCACGTCGAGTTTGGGCACCCGCTGGCGGAAATGGGAGAGCGTGATCGCCCCCACCGGACACACTGCGGTGCAGCGGCCGCAGAGGGTGCAGCGGTCCTCGCGGTGCTCGATGATCCAGGGGAGGTCGTGATAGCTCAGGCTGCCTGGGGCAGTGTACACGGATCGAACTGAGACCATACTGTGAGTTCCTTGCGTTCGGGGGGAATGAGAACGGTGTGCTGGCGCATGGGCTGGAAATCCAGCGCCGGGTCGCGGTCCGGGACGAGCGCGTCGACCCCGCACATCTCCGAGGCGATGGCCCAGGCGCCGGGTCGGCCGCCGACCGTGGCCGGCCGCAGTTTCTTCTGGTCCATGACCAGCATGCAGGTTTCGTCGGGCAGGGTGGCGATCACCGCGTTGGGGCCGTCGATGATCAGCCGCCGGCAGGCGGTGCGCAGCCCTTTGAGGAAGTCCCCGTCCGGGTGCGCGTCCAACTCCTCGGTCTTGAGCGGGGTGATCACGTGCTTGTAGAACTCCAGCGGCAGTTTCAGCCGGCGCAGGACGTAGTGGAGGATGTGGGCAAAGGTCTCGGAATCGCTGTGGTAGCCGAGGTAACCGGGGATGTTCGTGCCCAGCAGCCACTCCTTGACCGGGACGAAGGCGGTGTTCTCGCCGTTGGTCATGGTGGCGATACCCTGGATGAAGAACGGGTGGCAGGCGTACAGGTTGATGCCGTAGTTGGTGTTCTGCCGCCCCTGGGCCATGACCACCCGCGCCCGCAGCCTGTTGTCGGCCAGGCCGAGGGCATCGCCCACCGCCAGCGGCCAGCCGACCTCCTTGAGCATGACCACGTCGCGATAGAGTGAGAACACGGTGATGTCGCCGCCGTTGGCCTCGCCGTCGCGGCGGATGGCGAGCCGGGTCTGCAGCAGGCGGTCGTCGATCGCCTCGGCGCTCAGACCGGACCAGCTCTCGGGCATGGAGTAGGCGCGCACCATGTAGTTGAAGCGGTCCCTGGCCTCGATCATCTCCGGCCGGCGATCGAACTCGTGCACGTACTTGACCTGGAACCCCTGGCCGCCCATCCAGTCAGTGAGCCGGTGAAAAGCCGCCTCGGTGTGGGCGATGCCGGACAGGACCACGTGGTTGGGCCGGAGCTTGAAATCCTCGAACTCCACCCCGCGCAGCAGCAGGCCGAGGCCGCTGCCGTCATAGCCCTCCTGCATGGCCTCCATGGCGGTGAGGACCTCGTACGGGGAAAAGGGCTGATCCGCGCTTTTCAATGCTAATCGGCACATGGACAACTCCCGCCAGGGGCCTTGCGGGCGGTGACACCCGACCCGGCCCCATGTCTAACAAAAATGTAGATGTTTTGACAATCCCGCTCTTGTTGGTCACAGAATTGGCAGCTTTCTTTAGGGCGAGAATTACAGAAAAGGGAATACGTTGTCAAGCGGAAAGAGGATCACTGAACAATGTTGTAAAACATGCAGAAAGTGGCCCGGAAAGAGCGCACAGGAACGCGGAGGCGGGGCACGGCGCCGAAAAAACTCACGACGGAAATGAAAAGCGAAGAAAAGCCGGGCGGAAAGGCCCGGGAGGGGCGGGGCTTACTTGCGCAGCAGGCGGGTGAGGTCTTTGGCCTTGTCCAGGGTCTCCCTGGCCTCGGCGGCCTCCTTGACCCCCGGCAGGCTCCGGGTGAGGTCGGTGCCCGCCTGGCGGACATCGTCGACCTCGCGCTTGAACGAACCGATGGCCTTGCCCAGGCCGGCACCGATCTCGGGCAGTTTGCGGCCGCCGAAGACGAGCGCGGCAATGCCGAGGATGACGAGCAATTCAGGTGTTCCGAGTCCGAACATGCGATGGTCCCCCGTACGGGATGGCAACGGCGGCCGGGCGGCCGGCGGGATCAGGCTTCCTTGTTCTTGTCGTCCTCGAGGGACTTGGGCTCCTCGTCCTTCTTGGTGGCTTCCTTGAAGTTGCGGATCCCCTTGCCGATGCCGCTGCCGATCTCCGGCAGTTTGCCGGCCCCGAAGATGATGACGATAATGACCAGAATGATAATCAGTTCAGGCATTCCGAGTCCGAACATGGTGACACCTCGTGAAATTTTGCAGAGAAATCAAAAGAGGCCAGATAATAGCACCTCGCCGGAGGGACTGTCAACCGCCATCGCGGCGGCCGAGCGCAGCGGCCATTTCCGCCGCCCGGGCGAGGATGGCCCGCTCGTCCAGGGTGAGCAGCTGCCGGTCGCGCATCACCACCCGGCCGTTGATCACCGAATGGATCACGTCGCTGCCGCGGGCCGCGTAGACCAGGTGCGACACCGGGTTGTACACCGGGGTCAGGTGCGGCTGGTCAAGGTCGAGGACGATGCAGTCCGCCTTCTTGCCGACCTCGAGGCTGCCGATCAGCCCACCCGCGCCGAGCACCCGCGCCCCGCCCAGGGTGGCGCAGCGGAGCACCTGGTCGGCGCGCATCACCGTTGGGTCAAGCGTGGCCGCCTTGTGTACCTTGGCGGCGGTGTTCATCTCGCCGAACAGGTCCACGTCGTTGTTCGAGGCGCTGCCGTCCGTGCCCAGCCCCACCTCGATGCCCGCGGCCAGCAGCTGCGGCACCGGGGCGATGCCCGAGGCGAGCTTCATGTTCGACTCCGGACAGTGGGCCACCTTGACGCCCCGTTCGGCGAGCAGCTCGATCTCCATCTCGTCGAGATGGACGCAGTGGTCGGCGACCAGGTTCGGCCCGAGCAGCCCCAGGGCCTCGAGATGCAGGACCGGGGTGCAGCCGTACCGCTCGCGGCAGGTGCGCACCTCGTCCGCGGTCTCGGCCAGGTGGATCACGCAGAGCGAGCCGGTCTCCCGGGCCAGCTCTCCCAGGCGGCCGAGCAGGCCGGGGGCGCAGGTGTAGACCGCATGCGGGTCCACCGTGGCCGTGATCAGCGGGTGGTCCCGGTAGCGGTCGATCAACTCGCGCGTACAGACAAAACCCTTTTCCAGGGGGCCGTAGCTCGGCGAGGGGAAGTCGTAGAGCACCTCCCCCACCCAGGCGCGCATGCCCGCCTCGGCGGCGGCGCGGGCCACCTCGCCGGCGAACAGGTACATGTCGCAGAACGAGGTGGTGCCGGAGCGGATCATCTCGCACAGGGACAGCCGGGCGGCGTGATAGACCAGGGTTCCGGTGAGTGCAGCCTCCACCGGGAAGATATGGTCCTCCAGCCAGCGCATGAGCGGCAGGTCGTCGGCCAGGCCGCGGAACAGGGCCATGGGCGCGTGCGTGTGCACGTTCACCAGCCCGGGCATGATCAACCCGTGCTCCTCGGCGATCAACTGGGCGCCCGGGTGGCGGCGGCGCAATTCCTCGGCCTTGCCCACGGCGAGGATGGTGTCGCCGGCGATGGCCACGCCCCCCTCCTCGATGACCGGCCGGGCCGGGTCCAGGGTTATCAGGTAGCGACCGGTGAGGAGCAGGGTGGCTGCGGGTCCGTTCATGGGCTGAGCTCCGCCAGGGTGTTGATGAGCAGCTGCTGCAGGCGCGGTTCGGCCCGGCGGGCGGCGGCGATGATCTCGC
>JAGODN010000072.1 GCA_017998195.1 Desulfobulbus sp.
CGATCGGCCCGAGCACGTAGAAAGGCGCGCCGTGGCAGAGCTTTTTCTCGAGCTGCATATTGGCCGCCACCTCGTTCAGCGGCACGTGCCCCGGCCCCCCGATCATCACCTGCACCTCGGCCTGCCAGCACCTTTTCGTCAACTCACCCAGCAGGATCAGCTCCTGGATCTGGGCCGCGTCGGTGGCGTCGCGCAGGCTGCCCGGCCGCAACCCGTCGCCCAGGCTGAGGGTCACGTCGAATTCACGACAGATCTCAAGTAAACGGTCGAAGTGCTCGTAAAAGGGGTTTTCCCGATCGTTTGCGGTCATCCAGTCGAGCAGCAGCGAGCCGCCCCGGCTGACCACGTGGGTGAGCCGCGGGGTGGCGCGCAGCCGCTCCACCGCGGTGCGGGTCAGGCCGGCGTGGATGGTCATGAAGTCGATGCCGTCCTCGGCGTGCAGGCGCACCACCTCAAAAAAGTCGTCCACCGAGATGGCGGCCACGTCCTTGCCGTAGCGGGCCACCGCGTCGTACACCGGCACCGTGCCGAGCATCACCGGGCTGATGGCCACCGCCCGGCGGCGGAAGGCGCGGGTATCGCCGAAGGTGGACAGGTCCATGATGGCGTCGGCCTTGAGTTCGATGGCCCGGCGCACCTTGTCCAGTTCCCGCTCCACGTTGCAGCAGTCCTCGGACACGCCGAGGTTGACGTTGATCTTGGTGGTTAGGCCTGCACCCACGCCTCGTGCGCGCAGGCTCGTGTGGTTGCGGTTGGCCGGGATGGCGATGCGGCCGTCGGCCACGCGCTCAAGCAGGTCGGTTTCGCTGATGCGCTCGTCGCCGAGTACCTGCTGCATCTGCGGGGTGAGGGTGCCCTGGCGGGCGGCGGCCATCTGGGTGGGGTGAGGCATGGCAGACTCCGTGGAAAAAGGGATTCAGCGCGACAGGCAGGCGTCCTGCAGTCGCCGGGCGGTGGCGGTGATGTCCTTGGCGCCCACGATCTCGGTGACCAGGCAGACCGTTTTCGCCCCGCGCATCAGCACCGAGGGCAGGTTGTGTTCCTTGATGCCGCCGATGGCGACAAAGGGCAGGGGGCAGGTGGCCACCGCGTGCTCCAGGTAGCCGAGGCCCACCGGCGCGCACACGTCGTCCTTGGTTTGGGTGGCGAACAGCGGACCCACGCCGATGTAGTCGGCGCCGGCGGTCACCGCGGCCGCGGCCTGGTCCGGGTCGTGGGTGGACAGGCCGATCAGGCGGTGCGGGCCGACCAGCCTGCGCACCTCGGCCACCGGCAGGTCGTCCTGGCCGACGTGTACCCCGTCCGCATCGGCAAGCAGGGCCAGCGACGGGTAATCGTTGACGATGAACAGGGCCCCGGCGGCGCGGGTAAGGGCGCGGATGGCCCGGCACTCGGCGAGCATTTCGGCAAAACTCTTGTACGGCCGCTTCTCGCGGTACTGGATGATGCGGATTCCGCCGGCGAGCATCTGCCGGACCACCTCGACATTGGTGCGGCCGTTGGAGAATTTCTCGGCAGTGATGCCGTAGATGCCGACCGGAAAGTCGGGTTTAGCCTGTGGTGCTGTCATGGGAAGCCTCCAGGAGACGTAAAATATGGGCGCTCATGTGATTGGCCACGGTGATGATCTTGTGGGCGTAGAGCGGCGCCGCGGCGCAGTCGGTGGCGAAGTCGCCGAAGACCGTGCAGGCGCCGAGTCGCCGGCTGCTGATCCGCTCCAGGTCCATGCCGGCGATACCGCAGGCCGAGACCAGGGGCCGCTCTCCGCCGAGGGTTTCGAGAAGCATCTTCTTGTCGTCCGTCCGATCCAGCCCCTCGACGATCAGTTCGCAGTCCGCGAACAGGGCCCGGCAATTGTGGGGCTCGATGCGCTCAGCGCGGGTCACGAGGCGCAGTTCCGGCCGGATGCGGCGCAGGTTCTCGGCCAAGGCCTCGACCTTGAGCCGGCCGACCTGGTCCGCGAAATAGAACTGGCGGTTCAGGTTGGAGGGCTCGACCCGGTCGAAGTCCACCAGGGTCAGGTGGTCGATGCCGCTGCGCACCAGGCAGAGGGCCACGTTCGAGCCGATGCCGCCCACCCCGGCGATGCCGATGTTCATGCGATCGCGTCCCAGTCCTTGTACACCGGCTGGTAGCCGTGGGCGGTGATGGCCGCGGCCACCTCCTCGACGCTGCGCGTGTCGGTGATCTCGAACTGGGGCGTCTGCTCGGCCGGCTTGTGGGCGTAGCCGCCCACGCCGGTGCTCGACGCGGCCGAGTAGCGGGTGGCGCCGAGCGGCAGGATGCGGTCGCGGAATTCGGCGCTCTCCCGGGTGGACACGGTCATCCCGGCGCGCGGCAGGAAGATGCGCAGGGCGGTCATGAACTGGACGAAGGTCTTGTCGTTCACCGTGTAGTCCGGCCGGAAATCGCCGCATTCCGCCTCGTTGAAGCGCGGCAGGGAGATCGCCACCTCGGTGTCGAGGAAGGTGCGCTCCAGGTAGCGGGCGTGCAGGCCGGTGTGGAACAGGTCGCGGCGCGGTTCGGCCAGGCCGAGCAGGGCGCCCAGGTTGACCCCGCGCAGCCCGGCCCGGGCGGCCCGCTCGGGCGCGTCGAGCCGCCAGTGGTAGTCCCGTTTGCGGCCGGCAAGGTGCACGTGGCGGTACACCTCCTGGTCGTAGGTCTCCTGGAACAGGGTCATGGAATCCACCCCGGCCTCGGCCAGCTGGCGGTACTCGTCCACCGAAAGCGGGTAGAGTTCGATGGCCACCGAGGCGAAGTACCGTTTCAGGCAGCGGGCCGCCTCGACCAGGTAGGCCATGGGCGTGACCCGCGGCGCCTCGCCGGTGAGAAAGAGCACGTGGCGCATGCCGGTGGCGGCCATGGCCCGGGCCTCGGCCTCGATCTCCGCGAGGGTCAGGGTGCGGCGCAGGATCGGGTTCTTGTGGTTGAAACCGCAGTAGGCGCAGCCGTTGGTGCAGTAGTTGGAGATGTAGAGCGGCATGAACATCTGCACCGTGCGGCCGAAATGCTGCAGGGTCAGCCGGTGCGCCCGCTGCGCCATCTGCTCCAGGTGGCCGGCGGCCCGCGGGCTGAGCAGGGTGAGGAAATCCATGGCCGAGAGTTTTTCCCGGCTCAGGCTGCGCGCCACCTCCGCATCCGTTACCCGGTCAAAAAAACCTGTGAAATCAAAGTCCTGGTACTGTTCGACGATCGTAAAGAAACTCATGGTCTACCCCCTGTGCGCTGGCGTCAGTCGTCAAGAAAACCGGTGAGCGGCGACGAGGCCCGCGCGGTCACCGACTGCTCGGCCATCTCGGCCAGGTAGGCGGCCCGGCCGGCGCGCACCGCCAAGTCAAAGGCGCGGCCCATGGCTTCGGGATCGCGGGCCGTGGCAATGGCCGTGTTGACGAGCACCGCGTCCGCGCCCATCTCCATGGCCGCGGCCGCCTGCGAGGGCCGGCCGATGCCGGCATCCACCACCACCGGCACCCGGCAATGTTCGATGAGCATCTGGATGAGCGGCCGGGTCTCCAGGCCGCGGTTGCTGCCGATGGGCGCGCCCAGCGGCATCACCGCCGCGGCGCCGGCATCCTCCAGCCGCCGGGCGAGCGGCAGGTCGGGCAGCACGTAGGGCAGGACCACGAACCCTTCCTTGGCAAGGATCTCGGTGGCCCTGAGGGTCTCCCAGTTGTCCGGCATCAGGTACTGCATGTCGGTGATCACCTCGATCTTGATAAAATCGCCGCAGCCCGCCTCCCGGGCGATGCGGGCGATGCGCACCGCCTGCTCGGCCGTGCGCGCGCCCGAAGTGTTGGGCAACAGCGTCACCCCCGGCGGGATGAATTCGAGGATGTTCTCGGTGCCGGCCGAGGCGTCGACCCTGCGCAGGGCCACGGTGATCATCTGCGAGCCGCTGGCCGCGAGCATCTTCGGGATCTGCGCATTGGCGCCGAACTTGCCGGTGCCGGTGAACAAACGGTTGGTGAAAGTCCTGCCCCCGAGGAGCAATGCGTCGTTGTGCATGGTTCAGCCTCCGCCGACAAAACTGAGCAGTTCAATGCGGTCGCCGGGCTCGAGCCGGACCGCCGCCCACTCTTCCTGTTTGATGATCCGCTGGTTCACCTCGATGACCAGCGCCCCGGGCGCCAAGCCCTTGCGCTCCACCAGTTCGGCGAGCGTGGAGGGCGGCGCCTGTTCCGCGACTCCGTTGACGATCAGTTCCATGGTGATGCCCCGAAAAGAAAAAAGCCGCCTGCCCGAAGAGAAGGGGCAAGCGGCTTTGGGGCCGGAAATCTGGTGGAAAAACCCAGGTTTTTGACTTGTCCGCTTCCCTTCGCCGGTATTACCCGGATCAGGTTCATAGGGTTGGATGAATTCCTCTCAGCAGGATGCACCCCTAGCGATGGCCTTTGTATACGGGAGGCCAACCCGTTTGTCAACTCTTGGGTGTGGAGATCACCGACAGCGGCTGCAGGAAGAGGGAAGTCTGGTTGAACGCGTACACCGGCATGCTCTTCTTGCCGTCGCGGTAGAACCGATGGGCGCCGTAGCGGGCGGTGAAGGTCTTGGTGGTTGCCCAGTCGGGATTGAGGTCATACCGGTGGAAGTAGGTCGCACCGCCGGTGAAGTCCCGGCTGGTCATGGCCTTGAGGGCAACGTTCAGACTTTTCTGCAGGGGATGGAGTTCCAGGGGAACGTAGGACTTCTTTTGGAAGGTCCAGCTGAACTGGTAGGGCTCGCGAACAACCTCGGCAATGCTTTTGTGTTCCTCCATGGCCCGGTTGAGGGTGACGTGGGCCACGGCCAGCTGGCCGATCTCGGGTTCGCCGCGCGCCTCGTGGTAGACGTTGAGGGTGAGCCAGAGCAATCCTTCGAGAAAACTGAGCATCATACGCTATTCCACCGCCTCGACAGCCCGGATGGTCGGGAGTTCGCTCTTGACGAACTTCTCGATACCCTCCTTGAGTGTGACCCGGGACATCGGGCAGCCCTGACAGGCGCCGGTCAGGCGGACCTTGACGACGCTGTCCCCCTCCATGCCGGCGAACTCGACGTCACCGCCGTCCCGCTGCAGGGTCGGGCGGATTTGCGCCAGCACTTTCAGGACTTTATCTTGTACTTGTTCCATGTTCGATTCCTTCAGAGTCTTCTATTCTTGTATTGCAGAAGGTGCCAAGATAGCATAATCAGTTCCAGCAGACAAGAAAACAATTTCAACTTTCCCGGACAAGACGTGGAACAGTCGGAAATTCAAGAAAAAATTCGTGGTATAGTCGAGCGCGTCACCTATCACGACGAGACCAGCGGCTGGTCGGTGCTCAAGGTGGCTCCGTTACGCGCAAACGACGGGCTGGCAACGGTTACCGTGCATCAGACGCGGGTCTTTGCCGGCGCCACCATGGAATTCGTCGGCGCCTGGGTGCAGCACCCGAAATTCGGTCGCCAGTTCAAGGCGCGGTTCGCCACCGAACTGAAACCTGCGAGCGCCGGCGCGCTGGAAAAATACCTCGGCTCCGGCCTGATCCGCGGGGTGGGGCCGAAGATCGCCCGCCGCATCGTCCGCCACTTCGGCGAGCGCACCCTGGCGGTGTTCGAAGAGGACATGGACCAACTCACCCAGGTGCCGGGCATCGCCGAGCGCAAGCTGGCCGTGATCCGCGCCGCCTGGGAGGAGCACCGGGCGGTGCGCGAGGTCATGCTCTTTCTCCAGGAGCACGGCATCTCCACCCTGTTCGCGGTGCGCATCTTCAAGCAGTACGGCGACCGGGCCATCACCCTGGTGCGGGAGGATCCCTACCGGCTGGCCCGCGACATCTACGGAATCGGCTTTTTCTCGGCCGACCGGGTGGCCCTGTCGCTGGGCTTCGCCCCGGATTCGGTGCTGCGCGTGCAGGCGGCCATCCGCCACCTGCTCTCCGCGGCCCGGGAACAGGGCCACTGCTACCTGCAGCGGGCGCAGATCACCGCCCAGGTCGAGGAACTGCTCGGCCTGCAGCTGGCGGCCGCCATGCCCGACCACCTGGCCGCCATGGAGGCCGAGGGGCAGCTGCGCGTGCGCCTGCTCGCCGAGTCCGCGGACAGCCCGGCCGAGCCCTGTTACTACGCCAAGTCGCTCTACTACGAGGAGGAGTACGTGGCCCGGCGGCTGGCCAGGGCCGCGGCAGGCCGCGGCCTGGACCCGGCGCGGATCGCCGCCTGGCTGGCCGCTCACGATGGCGGATCGGGACTCACCCTGAGCGAGGAACAGGCGCGGGCCGTGTGCTCAGCCGCGGACCAGCGCTGCGCCGTGCTCACCGGCGGACCGGGCTGCGGCAAGACCACCGCCACCCGGGTGCTGGTGGCGCTGCTGCAGGCGCTCGGTCAGCGCGTCACCCTGGCCGCGCCCACCGGCCGGGCCGCCCAGCGCATGGCCGAGGTGATCGGCCTGGAGGCCAAAACCATCCACCGGCTGCTCGAATTCCAGGGCACCGGCTTCAAGCGCACGGAGGACAACCCGCTGAGCACGGATTTTCTCATCGTGGACGAAAGCTCCATGCTCGACATCTCGCTCACCGCCTCGCTGCTCAAGGCAGTGGCCCCGGAGACCGCGGTGCTGTTCATCGGTGACGCGGACCAGCTGCCGCCGGTGGGCGCGGGCAACGTGCTCCGCGACCTGATCGACTCGAACGTGCTGCCGGTGTTCCGCCTGGCCACGGTGTTCCGCCAGGCCAGCGAATCGGCCATCATCCAGGCCGCCCACCGGATCAACCGCGGCGAGGTGCCGCAGCTGCCCTCGCCGTTCCGCTCACCCGAGATCTGGAAAACCACGGACTGTTTCTTCATCGACTCGGCCGAGGCCACCCGCCGGGAGCTGCAGTTCATCCGCCGGGTGCGCCAGCACTGCGGCGACATCGAGGCGCGCGAGCAGCTGTTCGCGCAGCCCCCCTACAACCCGGACCTGCCCGACGACCAGGTCCCGGCCTATGCCTTCAGCGTGCCCGAGCCGTTTCAGCACGTGGACCTGGGCGCCCTGGTCACGGCCGACTCGGCCGCGGACGAACTGCTCGCCCTGGCCCGGCGCACCCACCCCTGGTCGTCGCTCTACTACGGCCTGACCGCCACCGAGGTGGTCGAGCGGTTGTGCCGCGAGTGGGTGCCGCGCTATTTCGGCACCGGGGTGGAGATCCAGGTGCTCACCCCCATGCTGCGCGGCTCGCTCGGCGCCCACAACCTGAACACCCTGCTCCAGCAGGCGCTCAACCCGGCCTCCGCACAGCGGGCCGAACTCACCGTGGGCGAGCGGGTGTACCGCGTCGGCGACCGGGTCATCCACCGCCGCAACAACTACGAGCTGAACGTGTTCAACGGCGACATCGGCCGGATCACGGCCATCGACAACACCGAGCTGCGCCTGGAGGTCAGCTTTTTCCCGGACGGCCGACAGGTCGGCTACAGCCGCGACCAGATCGCCGAGCTGGAGCTGGCCTACGCCATCACCGTGCACAAGGCGCAGGGCTCGGAGTTCGACGTGGTCATCCTGCCGGTGCTCGGTCAGCACTTTCGCATGCTCTTCCGCAACCTGCTCTACACCGGGCTGACCCGCGGCCGGCGGCTGGCCGTGCTCGTCGGCTCGCGCCAGGCGCTGGCCATGGCGGTGCGCAACCGGGACACCTCCCGCCGCCAGACCGCGCTCGCCCGGCTCATCCGCGACTACGCCGGCGGCGCAGTCTCCCCTTGAAAAAAAACGCCGCTGTGATAGCCTGCGGCTCGCCGAAAGGGCGGCCGGACAACGACCGCGAACATCCCTTCCACCAGTGACCCGCACCCCATGCCCGCACAGATCATCAGCGGTACTGAAACCGCCCGCGCCATCCGTACTGAACTCGCCGTGGAGGTCGCCCGGCTCAAACAGGAGCACAACCTCGTCCCCGGCCTGGTGACCATCCTGGTGGGCGAGGACCCGGCCTCCCAGTCCTACGTGGCGGCCAAAAACAGCACCGCCCATGCCCTCGGCATCCACAGCGAGCAGGTGACCCTGCCGGCGGACACCGCCGAGGCGGAACTGCTCGCCCGCATCGACAGGTACAACCATGACCCGGCCATCCACGGCATCCTCGTGCAGCTGCCCCTGCCGCGCCACATCGACGAGGCCAAGGTGCTGTTCGCCATCGACCCGGCCAAGGACGTGGACGGCTTTCATCCGGTGAACGTGGGCAAGATGCTGCTCGGTGAGCCCTGCTTTCTGCCCTGCACCCCGCACGGCATTCTCGAACTGCTGCAGCGGGCCGGGGTGCGGACCGACGGCGCCGAGGTTGTGGTGGTCGGCCGCTCGAACATCGTCGGCAAGCCGGTGGCCAACCTGATGCTGCAGAAGCGGGCCGGCGGCAACGCCACGGTCACGGTCTGCCACACCCGCACCCGCGACATGGCGGCCCACACCCGGCGGGCGGACATCCTCATCGTGGCCGCGGGCCGGGCGCGGATGATCGGCGCGGACATGGTCAAGGAGGGAGCGGTGGTCATCGACGTGGGCGTCAACCGGGTGGGCCGGACGGACAGCGGCAAGGCCATCCTTGCCGGCGACGTGGATTTCGCCCCGGTGGCGGCAAAGGCCGCGGCCATCACCCCGGTGCCGGGCGGGGTGGGGCCGATGACCATCACCATGCTCATGAAGAACACCGTGCAGGCGGCGCGCCAGGCGGCCGGCCTGGAATGAAAGCGGAGGACGAGGCCATGGCGGAGACGGAGCGCAAGGTCTGCAACACCTGCGGCGGCAGCGGCGAGATCGGCTACTTCGCGGGCGAGAGCCGTTTTTTCATCACCCGCGAGGAATGCCCGGCCTGCTTCGGCCTGGGCTATGTGCTGGAGGAGGACGAACCGAACCCGGAATCCGGCTCCGGGGCTGAGACGCAAGAAGGGGAGGGAGCATGAACAGCAACGACCTTTGGGCCGCGCTGGGTGAGTTGGAAGGGGAGCAGGCCGCGCAGGTGCTGATCGAATTGTTCGCCCGCTTCGAAGGGCGGTGCACAGCCCGGCCGGACGACGAACCGGCGCAGGTTTTTTTCCGGCAGCTCGCCTCGGTGCTCGACCAGGTGGGCTCCTGCAACGTCAGCCGGCGCTGACAACCGCCAGTTCACGTACACAAAAAGGCCCGCCGGAGCGAACTCCGGCGGGCCTTTCGCGTCCCTGGCCGTGGACCGGCCGAGCCGGCCGTCAGGGCAGGGGGGTGATCTCGATTTTCTTCACCTCCGCACCGCCGCTCACGGCCTTGCGCGGCATGGTCACGGTAAGCACACCGTTCTTGAAGCTCGCCGTGATATGG
>JAGODN010000412.1 GCA_017998195.1 Desulfobulbus sp.
AGGGAAGCAAGGGCGTGAGTTGCGCCTGGGCCTTGCGCCTCATGCGTCCGCCAGCTTGGCCCTGAGCACGTCGGCAAAGCGTGGATCGACGCTGTAGCCCAGCTCCCTGGCCTTTTCCATGTGCCGCTGGGCCTCCGCGAAGGTTCCCTGGAAGTACAGGGCCACGGCCAGGTTGTTGCGCGCCATGGCCGAATCGGGCTCCAGGGTGACGGCCTGGCGGGCGGCGTCCACGGCCTTGTCGTCCTGCTCGGCCATGGTGTAGGCGCTGGTCAGGTTGATCCAGGCGGTGATCAGCTTGGGATCGAGCTGCACGGCCCTGTTGTAGCAGTCGATGGCCTCGTCCACCTCGTTGCGGTGCTGGTGGATGAGACCGATGTTCACGTGGGCCTCGGCCATGGTCGGGGACACGGCCAGGGCCTGCTTGTTGAGCGCCAGGGCGCGGTCGGTGTCGCCGCGGTCGAAGAAGATCGCGCCGAGGTTGATCATGCTCTCCATGGACTGGTTGTCCAACTCGATGGCCTTCTCCAACTGGGCGATGGCCTCGTCGATGCGGCCCGCCTGGCGGTATATCAGACCGAGATGGTGGCGCGCCATGACGTTGCTCGGTTTTTCCTGCACCACCTTTTCCAGTTCGTTGATGACGGTTGCCAGGTCGGTGGTTTTCTGCGCTTCTGCCATATGCGTAAATCCTTTCTGAAGGGTGAAGTTCGTGAAAAGCTGCCCGCGGACCGGGAAAAAAGTGGCTTAACTATAGCCACGTTCACCTGTGACGCAAGCCGCCCGGGAGAAAAACCGGCGGCCGCACCATTCACTGACCGGTCCGGTTGTCCTGGTAGGCGATCAAGCGCCGCCGCCGCTCCTTGGCCAGCACCTTGTGCGCCACCTCGATGTCCCGGCGGATCTGCTCGATCAGCTGGTCGGGCCCGGCAAAGGCGATCTCGCCGCGCAGGTGGCGCAGCAGGTTGATCTTGAGCGGCCGTCCGTAGATATCGGCGCTGAAGTCGAAGATATGGGTTTCCGCCACCAGGCCGGTATCGCCGAAGGTGGGGTTGTAGCCGATGTTGGAGACACCGCCGTACTGCTTGCCGTCGTAGGTCACCTGGGTGACATAGACCCCGGTCTTGGGACAGAGATCCTCTTCCGACAGGCTCAGGTTGGCGGTGGGAAAGCCGAGCAGCTTGCCGCCCCGCTGCCGGCCGGTCTGGACGATGCCGCGGATCTGGTAGGGCCGACCGAGCAGGCGACGGACGTCGCCCATCTTGCCGGCGGCGACGAGTTCGCGGATGCGGGTGCTCGACACCAGCTGTCCCTGCTCGTAGTGGGCGGGCATCACCAACACGGTGAACCCCTTTTCCTCGCCCAGCCGGGACAGGAAGGCCGTGTCGCCGTGCCGCCCCTTGCCCATGGCGTAATCGTAGCCGACCACCAGGTCCTGCATGCCGATGCGGCCGACGAGCACCCGGTCGACGAACTCGGCGGCCGGGGTGGCGGCGGTTTCCAGGGTGAACGGGACAACCACCAGTACATCGACCCCGGCCCGTTCGATCAGCTCGATCTTCTGGGGGGTGGTCGAGATGAGCCGGATGCCCTGGGGGCTGAGTACCTTGAGCGGGTGGGGATCGAAGGTCACGGCCACGCTGGTGCCGCCGTGCTGGCGGGCGCGGGCGACCACCTGGTCGAACAGCTTCCGGTGGCCCAGGTGCATGCCGTCGAAGTTGCCGATGGTCACGTGCGCGCCGGGAAAGGGCGCCGGGATGTCTGCGAGGTCGGTATAAAGGTCCATGATGCCCGCTTGCTGCGAGGCCGCTGTGCCGCCGGCAGGGTCTTGTCCCCGACCGGCCGTGCCGCCGCCAGTGTGAAGAGCGGATATGTACTCCAATTGGGGCGAACACGCAAACAGTTCATGACCGCCGCCGGCGCGGCCACGCCCGGTCGTGCCGGGGCACAACCAGGGGCCGGCGACGGTTTCTCGTCAGAGTGCAAAAGAAATACTTGACAAAGGACTCTCTGGCGAGCATATTCCGCCCCGCAGTGCCGAAGTGGCGGAATTGGTAGACGCGCTAGGTTCAGGGTCTAGTTGGGGTTCCCCAGTGGAAGTTCGAGTCTTCTCTTCGGCACCACTATAAGAAAGTGCCCGCAGTCCTCACGGACTGCGGGCTTTCTTTTTTCCGCCCCCGTCCTGGTGCGCCCGCCGGGCCGCCGGCCGAAACCCGCCCTGCCCCTCCCCGCCCCGCCCCTCCCGCGCCGCCTGTACAAGCAAACCTGATTTGCCCAAGAGCAGTTTATACGATACAGTACCGGTTGACGCGAACACCCATACCGACGCCAACCTCTCAGGAGATTCGCCCATGAGCACGCAGACAGCCGCCCCGACCAGCAACCACGCCTACTATTCCATCTTCCGGGACATGGGGGTCGAGGAGTTCAAGCAGTGCATCCAGCACCACCTGGTCAGCTTCCAGGGCCGCGACCCGGACCGGGCCAGCGAACAGGATGTCTACCGGGCGCTCTCCTATGCCCTGCGCGACGTGCTCATGGAAAAATGGATCAAGACCCAGAAGACCTTCTACGCCGAGAAGATGAAGCGGGTCTATTACC
>JAGODN010000413.1 GCA_017998195.1 Desulfobulbus sp.
CGAGAAAGTGGGCCACGCCCCGCTGGTCGTCGGTCTCGTGCAGGGAGCCGGCCTGGACGTTCAGGTACAGGGCCACCCGGTCGCGCGGCTCGCGGTTGACCATGAGCACGTAACGCAGGCCGTTGTCCAGCCGGCCGAAACGCAGGCTCGGGTCAGGGGCGAGATCGCTGCCCTCATGCGGCCAGGCGACGACGGGCCGGGACACGGTCGCCGCGGCTTCCGCCGCGGGTGCGGTCGCCTGCGCACGAGGCGGGGTGAGGGTCAGCAGCAGACCGGCGAGGGCAAGAACAGTGGCAAGCAAACGGACAGGGCGCATTGTCGATCTTGTGGGATTGGTGTAAGCAGGGCGGGGTATGGGCCAACTATAAACAGCCACCGGGGAGAGACAAGATGAATGTACAGGGGGCAACGGGCCTGGTGCTCGGGGCATCGCGGCCGGTGGGCCTGGCCGTGGCCCGGCTGCTCGCCGGCCGCGGGGCGCAACTGGTCCTGCCCTGGTACGACTGGCCGGAATCGGCCGCGGCCATGGAGCGGGAATTCGGCGACCGGGACCACCTGTGCGCGCAGGTCGACCTGCGCGACCCGCACCAGGTGGCCGACCTGATGGCGCGGGTCGAGCAGAGGTTCGGCCGCCTCGATTTCCTGGTCAACAACATCGAGCGCGGCGGCATGCCGGTGGTGCACGGCGGTTACGGGCGGGAGGTGAACCGGGAGCAGTGGCAGCTGGAGATGGACACCACCCTGCACGCCAAGTGGCTGGTGTTCGACCAGGCCCTGCCCCTGCTCAAACGCAGCACCTCGGCAGCGGTGGTCACCCTCAGCTCCATCGCCGGGATCATCGGCCGCAGCGGTCCGGCCGGGCTCCTGTTCAACGACGGCTACGCCGCCGCCAACCGCGGCGTGAGTTCACTCACCGAGACCTGGGCGCGGCTGGGTGCGCCCACGGTGCGGGTGAACGAGTTGATGCTCGGCCTGATCGACTCCCGCCACGGTCCGGGCACGCGCGGCTGGGAACTGCTCGACGGGGCGCAGCGGCAGGCCCTGGTCAGTCACACCCTGCTCGGGCGCACCGGCACCCCGGATGAGGTGGCGCGGATGGTGTTTTTTCTGCTGGCGGAGGCGGACTACCTGACCGGGGCGGTAATCAGGCTGGATGGCGGCTATGTGCTCGGCAACGAAACGGTGCCGGACATGCCGAGGGGGGTGGTGTGAGGGGCTACTCCCGGGGCGCGCTCAGAGGTCGCGGGCCCAGTCGGGGATGTGACGCATGACGTATTCGGTCACGGCCGCCTTGGAGGCCTCGTCGTTCTTGCTGACGCCGGCATCCCGCAGGGTTTCCTCGTAGTCGAACCAGCAGATTTCCCGGTCCTGGTGATTGTACACCATGAACACACGGTGGTCGGGATCCTCGACATCCTCCTCCTCCTGGATGGCGGCCACCAGGCGGAGGGCTTCTTCGTAGGGCAGGAAACGGATTTCCTCTTCACTCATCACAGCAACTCCGTTGTACGGACGGGGGCGGGGCGAAAACAGCGGGCAGCAGGTGAAAAAAGGCGGGACGCCCGGGGCGCCCCGCCTGATCACTTCGCAGCGGATCGGTCTCAGGCGGGCTTGACCACGGCGCCTGAACGGATGCAGCGGGTACAGGCATTGACATGCACCGTGCCGCCGTTGGCGGTGACCATGCGCACGCGCTGCAGGTTGGGCAGCCAGCGACGGCGGGTCTTGTTGTTGGCGTGGCTGACGTTATTTCCAGTGGCCGGGCCCTTGCCACAAATTTCGCATTGACGGGACATGATGGATTCTCCTTGGTAGGAATTCAGTTTTCAAAAAACATGCAATAATATCTCCCTCCGCTCAAAAATCAAGCTCTTTTGATGGCGGCGGCAGGGAAACGGCAGTCCACGCCACCCGCCCGCCAGCCCCGGCCGGTGCCGGCAGTCGCCCGCCTGCGGCCATCGGCCCCGCCCTGGCCGCCGGAATTTTCTCCTCGAACTCCGGTTGGTTTTTGCTATAATCGGCCTTACCTTTCCGGACGCCGCCGCCCGGCTGTCAACGGGCCGGACCACCCCGCACCGCATCCGACCGGCGCCCCCGCGCCGCCACAACCTCTTGCTGGAACCGATCCATGGGCCATTCCGTCGCTCTCGCCTACGACTTCTTCTCCTGGCGGGCCGTTCTCGACATCCTGCTGATCAGCGCCGGACTGTTCTTTCTCCACCGCACCCTGCTCCGGCTCGGCACCTGGAAGATCATGGCCGGTATCGTCCTCGCCTTCCTGGTGTTCGTCCTGGCCAGCGCCCTGAACCTGCAGGGCATCGAGTGGATCTACCAGAACGTCAGCCACGTGGCCGTCCTCGGCCTGATCGTCATCTTCCAGCCGGAGTTGCGCAAGGTGCTGGAAAAGGCGGTGTCGGTGAGTCCCGGGCGGCTGCGGGACCAGGACACCCAACTGCCCGGCCTGATCGCCGAAAGCCTGTGCAAGCTGGCCGAGGAGCGCTGCGGCGCGATCATCGTCTTTCCCGGCCGGGAGCCGATCAGGGAGAAGCTCTCCGGCGGCTACCAGCTCAACGCCCTGCCGAGCAT
>JAGODN010000073.1 GCA_017998195.1 Desulfobulbus sp.
GTGCAGGCACCATGCACAACTTGCACAAGGAAAATTCCAGCGCCTCCACGGTGGTGGTGTTCGGCTGCGGCAACACCCTGCTCGGCGACGACGGCTTCGGGCCCACGGTGATCGACCGGCTGCGCAGCCGCGACCTGCCCGCCGGGCTGCGCCTGGTGGATGCGGGCACCGGCCTGCGCGATCACCTGCTCGACTGGCTGCTCCTGCCCGGGTTGCGGCCCCGGCTTGTCCTTCTCGTCGACGCGGTGCACGAGCCGGGCCGGCGGCCGGGTGCACTCGTTGAGCGCAGCCCGCGGGAGCTGCCCGCAGGCAAGCGCGTCGATCTCTGTCTGCACCAGTTCCCGGAGGTCAACCTGCTCGACGAACTGGAGAACGAGTGCGGGGTGGCGGTGCTGCTGGTCACCGTGCAGACCGAAGCACCACAGGCGCGTCTTGGCTGCGGCCTGTCGCCGGCCGTGGCCGCGGCCGTGGACCCGGCCTGCGCGCGCGTGCTCGCCGCGGTCCGACCCTACCTGGCCACGGAGGCGGTGCGATGATCTACGAGGCCAAGGTCAACGAACTCGCCGAAGAGTTCGGCGTGCACCGCAACACCATCCGCAACTGGATCAACTCCGGCATCCTGCCCGCCGAAGAGGGCCCGGGCCGGCGCTACCTGATCCGCTTCGAGGACTACAAGCGGCTGTGCGACAAGTACGGCCGCACCCCGCGCATCTCGCCCGAGCCCGGCGCGGCCGCGGCCGCCGCCGCGCCGGTGGCCGGCGGTCTGGCCCCGGTGCGGCTGGGCGCCAAGGAAAACCCGCTCTACACCTCGCCGGCCCTGGCCGACACCTGCCTGACCTGCGGTTCCTGCGCCGGCGCCTGCCCGATCTCGGGGGTGGACGACCTGGACCCGCGCAAGATCGTGCGCATGGCCCTGTTCGGGCTCAACGACGAGCTGCTCGCCAGCGACTGGCCGTGGAAATGCACGCTGTGCGGCAAGTGCGAGATCGTCTGCCCGATGAACGTGGAGATCCTCCAGCTGATCCGCCGCATCCGCTCCCGCTGCGACCGCTCGCGGGTGCCGGACTCGATCCGCAAGGGCGTGATCACCTGCCTGGAGCGGGGCAACAACGTGGGCATCCCCAAGGATGATTTCGTCGGCCTGATGCAGGATCTGGGCGTGGAACTGGCCGCGGACGGCTGCCCGGGCTTTGTCACCCCGGTGGACGTGCGCGGCGCCCGCCTGCTGGTCACGGTCAATTCCAAGGACGCGTTCGCGGAGCCGGACCACCTGTTCTGGTGGTGGCGGATCTTTCACGCCGCGGACGAGTCCTGGACCCTTTCCTCGGAGAACTGGGAGGGGGTCAACTGGGGGCTGTACACCGGCGACTACAGCGCCATGCGCACCATTGCCAAGCGCATCATCGAGAACGTCGAGCGGCTCAACTGCCAGGCCCTGCTCCTGCCCGAGTGCGGCCACGCCTACTACGCCACCCGCTACGCGCTCGAGCGCTGGTTCCCGGAATCCTTGCAGCAGTTCCGCATCTACTCGGTGTTCGACCTGCTGCTCGAATACCTCGACCAGGGGCGGATCCGGGTGGACCCCGCGGTCCACGACCGGCTCGCCACCTTCCACGACTCGTGCAACTACGGCCGCAAATCACTGCAAACCTTCGGCCACGGCTATTTCGACGAGGGCCGCGCCCTGGTGCGGGCCTGCTGCCAAAAGTACGTGGACCTGGTGCCGGACCGGGAGGAGAACTACTGCTGCGGCGCCGGCGGCGGCGCCTGGGCCTATCCCTTTGCCGCCGAGCGGGTGTTCCACGGCCGCATCAAGGCCCGCCAGATCGCCGAGTCCGGGGCCCGGCTGGTGGTCACCGCCTGCCACAACTGCCGCGACCAGATCGAGAAATCCCTGAAACGCGAGTTCAACCTGAACATCGAGGTCGAGTTCCTCTGGGAGATGGTGGCCCGCTCGCTCCTCACCCGCGACGGAGGCCGATCATGAGTCCGGACCGCCATCCCCCGCAGGCTGCCAATGCCGGCGCACCGGCCGGGACGAACGGGAGCACCCTGGTCGGCGCGGTCATGGTCATCGGCGGCGGCATCTCGGGCATGCAGGCCGCGCTCGACCTGGCCGACTCGGGCTACCTCGTCCACCTGGTGGAGCAGACCGGCGCCATCGGCGGGGCCATGCCGCAGTACAACAAGGTCTTCCCGACCAACGACTGCGCCATGTGCATCATCGCCCCCAAGCTGGTGGAGTGCGGCCGCCACCCGAACATCCGCATCCTCACCCTGGCCAGCGTGGTCGACATCAGCGGCCGGGCCGGCGACTTTTCCGTGCGCGTGCACGAGTCGCCCCGCTACGTGGACGTGAACAAGTGCATCGCCTGCGGCCAGTGCAGCCGCTCGTGCCCGAAGAGCGTGGACGATCCGTTCAACTCGAACATCGCCAAGCGCAAGGCCATCTATATCAAGTACCCGCAGGCGGTGCCGCTCAAGTACCAGATCGATCCCGAGGCCTGCCTGCGCCTCAACCAGCCCGGCGCCTGCGGCCTGTGCGCCGAGATCTGCCCGCCCGGGGCAATCCGCTTCGACGAGATCGCGCGCGAGCATGAGATTCGGGTCGGGGCGGTGGTCATGGCCTTGGGCTTCCGGGTGTTCGACCCCGGCCCGGCCAGGATCTGGGGCTACGGCGTGTACCCGAACGTCATCACCTCGCTCCAGTTCGAGCGCTACCTCTCGCCCGGCGGCCCCACCGAGGGCCGGCTGCTGCGGCCCTCGGACGGACGGCCGGTGCGCCGGGTGGCCTTTCTCCAGTGCGTGGGCAGCCGCGACAAGAACCGCTGCAACAACGAGTACTGCTCGTCGGTGTGCTGCATGTACGCCATCAAGGAGGCCATGTCCGCCAAGGAGGCCGACCCCGAGGTGGAGGTGGTGATCTTCTACATGGACATGCGCACCCACGGCAAGGAGTTCGACCGCTACCTCGAGCGCGCCCGCGACGCCTACGGGGTGCGCTTTGTCCGCTCGCGCGTGCACGGGGTGGAACCGGCCGGGGGCGGCAACCTGCGCCTGCGCTCGATCAGCAGCCGCGGCCGCCAGGTGGAGGAAACCTTTGACCTGGTGGTGCTGTCCGTGGGGTTGGAAACCCCGGATTCCATGGTGCGACTGGCCGAGCGCATCGGCATCCACATGACCCCGGACCGGTTCGCCTCGATCTCGGCCTTCATGCCGGTGCACACCAGCAAGAGGGGCGTGTTCACCTGCGGCGCCTTCAACGGCCCGCGCGACATCCCCCAGTCGGTGATCGGCGGCTCGGCCGCGGCGGCCAGCGTCGCCGCCCTGCTCGCGCCGGTGCGCCACACCCGCACCGTGGCCGTGCAGCCGCCGGCCGAGCAGGACGTACGCGACCGCGAGCCGCGCATCGGCGTGTTCATCTGTCACTGCGGCACCAACATCGCCGGCGTGGTCGACGTGGAGGAGGTGGCCGCCTATGCCGCCACCCTGCCGCAGGTGGTGCACGTGGAGCGCAACCTGTTCACCTGCGCCCAGGACACCCAGGACCGCATGGTCCAGCAGATCCGCGCGCGCGGCCTCAACCGCATCGTGGTCGCGGCCTGCACCCCGCGCACGCACGAGCCGCTGTTCCGCAAGACGCTCAAGTCCGCGGGCATCAACGAATACCTGGTGGAGATGGCCAACATCCGCAACCAGGACGCCTGGGTGCACGGCCAGCAGCCCGGGGCCGCCACCGGGAAGGCCATGGACCTGGTGCGCATGGCCGTGGCCAAGGTCGGCACCCTGACCGCGCTCAAGCCGCTGCGCATCCGCATCCTGCCCGCGGTGCTGGTTCTCGGCGGCGGCGTGGCCGGCATGACCGCGGCTCTCAACCTGGCCGAGCAGGGGTTCCGGGTGCACCTGGTGGAGAAGTCCTCCCAGCTCGGCGGCAACGCCCTGCACCTGTTCCAGACCTGGAACGGCGAGCAGGTGCCGCCCTACCTGCGCGCGCTCAAGGAGCAGGTGGCGGCGCACGCCAACATCGAGGTGTACTACAACTCGCGGGTGACCGCGGTGTCCGGGCATGTGGGCAACTTCGCCAGCACGGTGCGCACCGGCAAAAGCCGCAAACAGGTGGTCGCCCACGGCGCGGTCATCCTCACCACCGGGGCCAAGCGCTACATCCCGGAGGAGTTCGAGTACGGCAAGATCCCCAAGGTGGTGGCCTCCATCGAGTTCGACAAGCTGCACATGCACAACGAGACCCGGGTGGCCGGCGGCAAGTCGTTCGTGTTCATCCAGTGCGTGGGCTCGCGCAACGCCCTGCGGCCCTACTGCTCCAAGTCCTGCTGCACCCACTCCATCCAGAGCGCGATCAAGCTGAAGAAAGAGGTGCCGTCGCGGCGCATCTACATCCTCTACCGCGACATCCGCACCTACGGCCAGCGCGAGCGGATCTACAACCAGGCGCGCGAGATGGGCATCATCTTCATCAACTACGAGGAGCACGGCCCGCCCGAGGTCAGCCGCGAGGGCGAGGGCGTGCTCGTGCGCGTCTGGGACCACGTGCTCCACCGGCCGCTGGAGATCCCGGCGGACATGGTCATCCTCGCCTCGGCCACCCTGGCGAGCCCGGACATGGGCGAGCTGGCCGGGCTGTTCAGGCTGCCGCTCAGCGCCGACGGCTTCTTCCAGGAGGCCCACGCCAAGCTGCGGCCGGTGGAGTTCCACGTGGACGGCGTGTTCGTGGCCGGTTTGGCCCACTATCCCAAGCCGCTGGAGGAGTCGATCAGCCAGGCCCTGGCCGCGGCCGCCCGGGCCGGGCGGCTCCTCGCCCGCGGCGAGATCGCGCTCGAGGCCCACACCGCCCTGGTCGACCCGCTGTCCTGCGACGGCTGCGGCCTGTGCCTCGAGGTCTGCCCCTACCAGGCCATCACCCTGGCCGAGTACACGGGCAGCGACGGCGAGCCGCGCAAGACCGTGACCATCGACCAGGTGCTGTGCAAGGGGTGCGGCATCTGCCAGGGCGCCTGTCCCAAGCGGGGCGTGGTGATCAGCGGTTTCACCTACGCCCAGATCGAGGCCCAGATCGACGCGGCCCTGGCCGGGGATGGGGACCGACCCGCGCAGGAGGCCCTGTGAACAGCAAGCTGCGCATCATCGCCTTCTGCTGCAACTGGTGCTCGTATGCGGCCGCGGACCTGGCCGGCATCTCCCGCCTGGCCTATCCGCCCTCGGTGCGCATCATCCGGGTGATGTGCTCGGGCATGGTCCACCCGGAGATGGTGGTGCATGCCCTGGGCCGCGGCGCCCACGGGGTGATGATCATCGGCTGTCACCCGGGCGAGTGCCACTACATCCGCGGCAACGAGATCGCCCTGGCCCGGGCCGAGGTACTCGCCGAGACCCTGGAGGACCTGGGCTACGAGCCGGAACGGTTCCAGCTGGTGTGGGTGAGTTCGGCCGAGCCGGAACGGCTGGTCGAGGCCTTCCGCCAGATGCACGACCGCCTGCTCCGTCTGTTCGGCCTGATCGAGCCGGACCCGGCCGCGGCCGGTGGCGAGGCCGTGCCGTGAAGCCGCGCCTCGCCTCTGAGTGGCTGCACAGCTGCGCCGGCTGCGAGATCGCCCTGGTCGACCTGGGCGAGGGCCTGCTGGAACTCCTCGCCCGGGTGGAGATCGTTCACTTTCCCCTGCTCATGGACCAGAAATACGCCGGCCGGGCAGGGGAGGGCGATGGCCCGGAGTTGCCCGCCGCGGACCTGGGTCTCGTTTCCGGCGGGGTGGCCAGCGAGGAGCAGCGGGCCATCCTCCTGGCCATGCGCCGCTCCTGCCGCACCCTGATCGCGCTCGGCACCTGCGCCACCCACGGCGGCATCCCGGCCCTGGCCAACGAGCGCTCCCAGGCGGCTGTGCGCGCCGGCGTGTTCGCGGACTGCGGCACCGCCCCCGCAGAGGCGCCCGCCTGCCTGGAGCGGGTGTACGCGGTGGACGAGGTGGTGCGGCCGGACCTGTGTGTGCCCGGCTGTCCGCCGCGGCCCGAGGCCATTGCCGCGGCCATCCTGGCCGTGCTGGACGACGAACTGCCCGCCACCCCGGCGAAAAGCGTGTGCGAGACCTGCCCGGCCCGGCGCGAGGGCAGGGCCGCGACCCGGAGCGCACGCCGCTTTCTCGACAACGCCGAGTATGACCCCGACGAGGACCTGCCCCGGATGCGCTGCCTGCTCGAACAGGGACTCCTGTGCATGGGACCGGTGACCGCGGGCGGCTGCGGCGGCAGCGGGCCGCCGCTCTGCGTGCAGGTGCGCGTGCCCTGCCGGGGCTGCTACGGGCCGGTGCTCCCCGGCTCCAACCCGCTGCTCGACCTGATGAACGGTCTGGCCGGCCAGGGCGTGGACCGCCGCAGCGTGGTCGACCGCCGCTCGCTGCTGCGCTTCTGCGGGGCCCACGGGCTGCTTCGGCCCGTGGCCGGCCCGCGTTGAACTGTTGCGCCTATCACGGAGGAGTATGCCCCGGACTGTCACCATCGAACCCGTGACCCGCATCGAGGGCCACGCCCGCATCCGCATCCGGCTGGACGAATCCGGCGCGGTGGACGACGCCCGGGTGGAGATCACCAGCCTGCGCGGCTTCGAGCAGTTCGTCATCGGCCGGCCGGCCGAGGAGTTGCCGCGCATCGTCAGCCGCATCTGCGGCGTCTGCCCGTGGATGCACCACCTGGCCGCGGCCCGGGCCGTGGACGGCTGCTTCGCGGTCGAACCGCCGCCGGCCGGCCGCCTGCTGCGCGAACTCTGCCTGGTGCTCGCCCACATCCCGGACAAGCTCCTCCACTTCTTTTTCCTGGCCGCGCCGGACTTTGTCCTCGGACCCGACTGCGACCTGCGGGTGCGCAACATCATCGGCCTGGCCCGCCAGGAGCCGGAACTGGCGGCGCAGGTGGCGCGTCTGCGCCGGCTCGGCCAGGACATGCTCGCCCGCCTGGGCGGCAAGGCGGTGCATCCGGTGGCCGCGGTGGTCGGCGGTTTTTCCCGCCCGCTCGGCCGGGACGAGCGCCGGCAGCTGCAGGCCGATGCGGCCCGGCTGCTCGATTTCGCCCTGTTCGCCCTGGACTTCGCCCGCGAGCGGGTGCTCGAGCAGTGCGCGGCCGCGGACCAGCCCGGCCGGGTGCGCACCGGCTTTCTCGGCACCGTGGACGAGCACGGCAACCTGCGGCTCGGCTCGGGCCGGTTGCGGCTCATGCGTCCGGACGGCACCAGTTGCGACTTTGCCGCGACGGACTACGGCCTCCACCTGCGCGAGCACAGCGATCCCTGGTCGCTGGCCAAGACGGTCTATGCCGACAGCTGGGGCGAGGGGTTGTCGCTTGACCCGGACGCGCCCCGGGGCGTGTACCGGGTGAACACCCTGGCCCGGCTCAATGTCTGCGACCGCATCGCCACCCCGCGCGCCCAGGCGGAACTTGCGGCGTTTCGCGCCCGTTTCGGCCGGCCCGCCCAGGCCACCCTGCTGCACCACTGGGCACGCATGATCGAACTGGTCTACGCGGCCGAGCGGGTGGGCGAGCTGCTTGCCGACGACCGCCTCCTCGACCGGGACGTGCGCACCCCGGCCGCTCCCCGGGCCGGCCGCGGCGTGGGCCACGTGGAGGCGCCGCGCGGCACCCTGATCCACGACTATGCAACCGACGAACGCGGGTGCATCACCCGGGCCAACCTGATTGTCGGCACCACCCACAACGTCGCGGCCATGAACCTGAGCGTGCGCGACGCGGCCACTCGGCTGATCCGGGACGGGGCCTGCGACGAGGCGATCCAGAACCGCATCGAAATGGCCCTGCGCGCCTATGACCCCTGAATGAGCTGCGCCACGCACCGCCTGGACGGCGGGCTTGCCCTGACCATCACCATCCATGAACCCGGCGGCCGGGTGCGCGTGCTCGGCCGCTGAAATCCGCCCGCTTCCGGAGAACCGCCCATGAACGATCAGCCTCCGCACCGCCGCCTGGTCCGGGTCGAGGCCCCGGGCTCCGCCTGCGGCTATGTCGGCCACATGACCGCCGATGAACTCAAGCAGCGCGCCGCCCACGCCGACGTGGACCTCTCCTGCCCGGTGTGCGGCCTGGTGCACCTGAGCCGCGAGGAGATCGAGGACCTGGAGCAGCAGAAGGTGGTCAACTCCAAGCGCTACCGCGAGATCCGCCGCCAGGCCCTGGCCGACGGCTGACCCGTTGGCCGCGATTGGGCCAATTGGGCGAACTGGCCGTTATGGTAAAAAGAGATGGTCGCAGGCCCTGGTTGCTGCTAGACTGGCACGGATGAGACCCGTGGGGCCGGAACCGACCCGCTGGCCGCCAATCACCACACCCGAGGAGCCGCATACCCTGTCATGTCGCCTGCGCCCACCCAGCCCACAGCCTGCCGGATCACGGTGCGCGGCATTGTCCAGGGCGTGGGCTTCCGGCCCTTTGTCTACCGCCTGGCCCTGCGCCTGGGGGTGCAGGGGACCGTGGCCAACAACGGCGAGGGCGTGGACATCCACCTGGCCGGCCCGGCCGCGGCGGTGGACCAGTTCGTGAGCAGGCTCAGCGCCGAGGCGCCGCCGGTGGCGCGCATCGTCGAGGTGCGCATCGAACCGGCCGAGCCGCCGGATACCACGGATTTCCGCATCCTGGCGAGTGACCGCAGCCGGCCGCCGAGCACCCAGATCGCCCCGGACATCGCCACCTGCGCCGACTGCCTGGCCGAGATCCGCGACCCGAACAACCGCCGCTTCCGCTACCCCTTTGCCAACTGCACCAACTGCGGCCCCCGCTTCACCATCGTCGAACAGATCCCCTACGACCGGCCGAACACCTCCATGCGCGTGTTCCCCCTGTGCGATCACTGCCGGCGCGAGTACCACGATCCCCTGGACCGCCGCTTCCACGCCCAGCCCAACGCCTGCCCGGTGTGCGGGCCGCAACTCGGCTGGCACGACGCGGCCGGCCGGCCGCTTGCCGGCGATCCCCTGACCGAGGCGGCAGCGGCCCTGGCGTCCGGCGCGGTGGTGGCCATCAAGGGACTGGGCGGCTTCCACCTGGCCGTGGACGCGGGCTCGGCCGCGGCAGTGGAGCGCCTGCGGGTGCGCAAGCACCGGCCGGGCAAACCGCTGGCCGTGATGGTCGCGGATTTGGCCGCAGCCGAGCGGCTCTGCCGGGTGGCACCGGTCGAAGCCGAACTGCTCACCTCGACCGAGCACCCCATCGTGCTGCTCGACCG
>JAGODN010000414.1 GCA_017998195.1 Desulfobulbus sp.
TTCCGCGTCCTGGCCGTCCTTGGGGAACACGGCGATGCCGATGGAGGCATTGATGTTGATGTCATGGCCGGCCAGCTGCATGGGCTCGGCGAGGATCTCGAGGATGCGCTGCGCCACCAGGCCGGCGTCCTCGCCCTTGCCGAGTTCCGGCAGGAGGATGGTGAACTCGTCGCCGCCGAACCGGGCCAGGCTTTCGGCAGGGCGCGAGGGATGGCCCATGGCGATGCTGTCCGTGGCGCGCAGCCCGGTCACCAGCCGTTTGGCCACCTCGATGAGCAACAGGTCGCCGAAAGAGTGACCGAGGGTGTCGTTGATGCGCTTGAAGTTGTCCAGGTCCATGAACATCAGCGCCGCCGGGTGCTGGTGGCGGCGGGCCGCGGCCAGGCTCTGGGCCAGCCGCTCCTTGAAGAACACGCGGTTGGGCAGGCTGGTGACGTCGTCGTAATAGGCCAGCTGGCGGATGCGCTCCTCGGCCTGCCGCCGCCGGCCGAGCGCCCCGGCCAGCTGGCGGATCTCGTGCGGGTGAAAGGGCTTCTGCAGGTAGAACATGCTGCCCGTGGGCGGCACCTTGCGGGAGATCTCCTCCGGGTCGATGTCCGAGTAGGCGGTGACCACGACGATGTCCACCCGGTGGTCGAGTTCGCGGATGCGGATCGCGGCCCACAACCCGTCCGGGCCGGGCGGCATGCGCATGTCGAGGAAGACCACGCTGAACAGCCGGTCCTCGACGACGCTGTCCTTGACCGCGGCCACCGCCTCCTCGGCGCCGCTGCAGAAGTGGAGTTCGAACCGTTCGCTCGCGGCCTCGACCGCGGCCTTGGCCGTGCCGAAAAGGCGGGCGCGCATCTCGTCCAGGCTGCGGCCCGCACCCTGCGGTTCCGCGCCCCTGGGGGTGAGAATGTCGCGGTAGCTGTCGCGGATGGCCGCCTCGTCGTCGGCCACCAGGATGCGGATGGGGGCCATGGCGGTGGTGTCGGTGGTGGGGGTCATGCTTCGGCCTCCGGGGTGGATGCGTTGTGGTCGGCAAGCGGCAGCACCAGGTGCAGGCAGGCGCCCCGGCCGGGGCCGTCGCTGCTGGCGTGGATGCGGCCGCCCATGGCCGCCATGGTGTTGGCGCACCAGTGCAGGCCGATGCCCGAACCGCGCGCCTTGGAGGTGAAGCCGCGCTCGAACAGGCGCGGCAGGGCCTCGGCCGGGATGCCCTGGCCGTTATCGGTGAAGCGGAGGTGCGCCAGGTGCGGCTCGTTCGGGTCGGCCGGGTCGGCGGTGATGCGCAGCAGGCCGGGTTCCCGCTCCTGGCCGCCGGCGGCCATGGACTCGGCCGCGTTGATGAGCAGGTTGGAAATCACCTGCTGCAGGGCGATGCGGGTGGCCGCCACCCGGCCGAGGCGGGCCACGCTCTCGTCGATCTCGATGCGCAGGCGGCTGAGCAGCTCACCGGGCAACAGTTCCGCGGTTTCGGAGATCAACCGGTGCAGCACCAGGGGTTCGATGGTCCGCTGGGCGGTGGCGAAGCGGCGCTGGTCGGCGAGGATCAGCTGCACGTGGTCCACCTGGGCGCGAATGGTTTCCAGCTCGTCGCCGGTTCGCTCGACCAGCGCGGCCAGTTCGGCGCCGGCCAGCTCGGCAAAGCGGGCGAGGTCGGCGCGGCGCTCGGCCGGGGTGGCCGGGTCGGCCAGTTCGGCTCCGGCCATGGCCATCTCCGCCAGCGGCGCCTGTTTGAGTTCGCGCCGCAGGTTGATGAGCTTGACGCCGATGGGGGTGACGGCATTGCCGATGTTGTGCAGGGCGCCCCGGGCCATCTCGGCGATGCCCGACTGGTAGGACTGCTCGATGAGCTGCTGGCGAGTGTCGGCCAGCCGTTCGACCATGAGGTCGAACTCGCGGGCGAGCGTGCCGATTTCGTCGGTACGCTGCATGGAGAGCCGCGCGTTCAGGTCGCCGCGCGAGCCGATGGCCTGGGCGTGGCGGGTAAGGGCCGCGATCGGGGTGAACACGGTCTGCCGCAGGAAGACGAGCAGGGTGAGCAGCACCAGGCCGCCGGCCGCAGCCAACGACAGGGCGGCGTAGCGCAGGGTGGCCTGGCCCTGGGCGACGATGGCCCTCTCCGTATCCACCCGGAAGCGCAGCAGCGGCGCACCGCCGAGGTCGGCCACCTCGACCGTGCCGCGGGTGGTGGTGCCGTCCACCCGGAGTTGCACCGGCGTGTGGCGCACCAGGGCAGCCGTTTTCTCCTCGGCCGGCAGCTTTGCGCCCTGGACCTCGGGCAGCAGTTCGACCTGCAGCTGCACCTGGGTCTGGGTACCGAACCGTTCGATGGCCGCCTGGTTCAGCAGGCGGCCAATGATCACCCGGCCGCGGCTCGGGCCCTGGCCCTCGCTGGTCAGGATCGGCCGGCTGGCGACCAGGAACACGCCCGCCTCCGTGCGCAGCAGGCCGGCCACGGTCTCCTCGCCGTGCGGGGCGAGGAGCGGGTGGCTCACGGCCAACCGGTCGGCCGACAGCTCACCCAGGACCAGTTCCCGCTCGTTGTCGTGATCATAGCCCAGGCCCCAGACCCGGCGCCCCTCCGGGGTGTAGAAGG
>JAGODN010000415.1 GCA_017998195.1 Desulfobulbus sp.
GTGCGGGAGCGCTACCGTGGCGTGCTGATCGCCAACATGGGCTACACCCCGGCCGAAGCGGAAGCGGCCATCGGCGCGGGCCAGTGCGATGCGGTGGCCTTTGGCGTGCCCTTCCTGGCCAACCCCGACCTGGTGGCGCGCATCCGCGCCGGCGGGCCGCTCAACGAGGCGGACATGAACACCTTCTACACCCCCGGGCCGAAAGGCTACCTGGACTATCCCTTCCTGGCCGGGGGCTGAGGCCGTGGTCCCGGACCAGGACCGGGGCGCGGGCGGCCACGGGCGGCAGCGGCCGCCTTTTTCCCTACGGGCGCGGGGCCGGAGCTTTGTTTTTGCCCTGGCCGGCGGCCGCGTGCTCCTGCGCGGGCAGCACAATGCCTGGATCCATGCCGCAGCCACCCTGCTGGTGGTCGTGCTTGGCCTCGTTTGCCGGGTTTCCCGGCTGGAATGGGTCGCACTCGCCCTGGCCATCGGCCTGGTCTGGGCCATGGAGGCCCTGAACACCGCCATCGAACTGCTGGCCGACGAGGTCAGCCTGGAACAGCGCGCCCGCATCGGCCGGGCCAAGGATGTGGCCGCCTTTGCCGTACTCGCCGCGGCCCTGGCCGCGGTGGCCATCGGCCTGCTGGTGTTCTGGCCGCACCTGTTCCGGCAGTAGCAGCAACGCGGGCCGATGCCGCCGCGCCTGCGGCGGCAGCGGCCCACCCCCTTCACCCCTTGCCTTTGGAGAATGTCATGCATGTCCTAGCCATCAACGGCAGCGCCCGCAAGAACGGCAACACCGCCCTGATGATCGGGTACCTGTTCGAGGAACTGCAGGCCGAGGAGATCACCACCGAGATGATCCAACTGGCCGGCGAGCATCCGCATGGCTGCATCGCCTGCTACCAGTGCTTCAAGAACAAGAACAACCGCTGCGTGGTCGATCTCGACTGCCTGAACGGGTGCATCGAAAAGATGATCGCGGCCGACGCCATCATCCTCGCCTCGCCCACCTATTTCGCCGACGTGACCACCGAGATGAAGGCCCTCATCGACCGGGCCGGCATGGTCGCGCGGGCCAACGGCGACCTGTTCCGGCGCAAGCCCGGCGCGGCCATCGTCACCCGGCGGCGCGGCGGCGGGATCCACGCCTTTGACACCATGAACCACTTCTTCACCATCGGCCAGATGATCACCGTCGGCTCGTCCTACTGGAACATGGGCGTGGGCCGGGAAAAAGGCGAGGTGGCCGACGATGCGGAAGGTCGCACCACCATGCGCGACCTGGGCCGCAACCTGGCCTGGCTGCTGGGCAAGCTGCACGCCTGAGCGGCCGGAAAGGCACAACCTGTTCGTACCGCTGAAAAAAATTTGACCCGGACCTGTCCAGGCCCTATAACACAAACAGGCAGGCGCCGGCGGCTGACGTCGGCGCGTGGATTGGGGTTCAGCGGAGGATTGTGATGCTGGTGATCTGTGAGGAATGCTCGAAGAAATACAATGTCGACGAAACCATGATGCGCGGCGAGCGGGCGCGGTTTTCCTGCTACGAGTGCGGCCATGTGATCGTTGTTGTCCGCACTGCTGTCCGGGAGAGCGCCGTGAACGCGGCCGGCGGCCGCGCAGGCGCGGCCCGGTGAGTACCCCCCCGGGCCGCGCCGAGGCGCCGGTCACCCGCCAGGCGCAGGCCGGGCCGCGATCCGGCCGGCGCCGGTTGCCATCCTTCCAGCCCGGCCCGGGCCGGGCCGCCTGATTGCGCACCATGCTCGTACCGCGGGAAAAGCCCCATCTCGAGGGGCTGAACAGCTACTACCTGCAGCTGGAACGGTTCATCACCCACATGCAGGGCGAGATCGGCTCGGGCGGGATGCACTGCAGCGCGCACAACCTGGAGATGCTCATCTTCTTCAACGAGAGCGAGGTGATCAGCAGCCTGGTGCAGCGGCGCGGAGAAAAGGCCCGCTTCTCCCCCTCGTACGAGATCGCCCGCAGTTTCTTCTACGAGGCGAGCTACACGGTCCGGGTCTTTCGCCTCGATGACCACGCCATCTTCTTCTGGGCGCAGATGCCGCCGTTCCAGCGCTCCCGCTCAGCCCTCAAGTCCAGCGAAATCCCCCTGCCGGACCTGGTCTTCCGGCTCGGCCGCAAGGAGTTCTGCGGCTTCATCGACGTGCGCCTGGAGAACCGGCCGGAAAGCGGCCTGCTCTTCTTCCACGAGGGCAAACGCATCGGCGGTTCCTACTCCTGGGGCAGCGGCGGCCTGAGCCTGGCCCAGGAGGACTACACCACCCTGCTGGCCCGGGTGCAGACCAGCGGCGGGGTGTTCACCTTCGGCACCTTTACCCGCGAGGGCGCACCGCTGCCGGCCGAGGCGGACAACCCGGCCGCCTAGTCTGTTCCTTCCTTGTTCTTGTCAACCGTTGCACCGGACAGGGGTTCCACCCGGTCCGGATCCCAGCCCCGGCCGGCCAGCTGCCCGCAGGCCGCGGAGATGTCCTCGCCGCGGCTCTGGCGGATGAACACGGTGTAGCCGGCCTCGCGCAGGATTTCCTGGAACCCGAGCACCCGCTCCCCGCCCGGGCTGCGCACCGGGCTGTCCG
>JAGODN010000074.1 GCA_017998195.1 Desulfobulbus sp.
GCGCGAACCGCACCGCCTCGGCCACCGTGCGCACGCTGTGGCCGACCTCGCAGCCGGCGTCCCAGAGCGGGTAGAGCAGGGCCCGGGCCGCGGCCTGCAGGGCCGAACCCGCGCGCTGGTCGTGGAGCAGGAGCAGGTCGATGTCCGAGTACGGGTAAAGTTCGCTCCGGCCGTAGCCTCCCAGCGCGACCATGGCCACCTGGCCCGGGATCTCGCCGGCGTCCCGGGCCCGGTCGAACTGCTCGACGATGAACGCGTCCACCAGCGCCGCGTGGCGGCGCAGCAGTTCCCGGCCGTCCAGGCCCTGGTGCCACTGCTCGGCCAGCTCCTGCTGGCGCGCGCGGAGCGTCCCGGTCATCTCAGATCGCCTCGGGACCGGTTTCGCCGGTGCGCACGCGGATCACCCGCTCCACCGGCAACACGAAGATCTTGCCGTCACCGATCTTGCCGGTGCGGGCCACCTGGAGGATGGTGTCGATCACCTGGTCGACCTGCTCGTCCTGGACGATGACGTCCATCTTCACCTTGGGGATGAAGTCGACCACGTACTCGGCCCCGCGGTAGATCTCGGTGTGGCCCTTCTGGCGGCCGTAGCCCTTGACCTCGGTCACGGTCATGCCCTTGATGCCGAGGCTGTTGAGCGCCTCCTTGACCTCGTCGAGTTTGAACGGCTTGATGATGGCTTCAATTTTTTTCACGCTGACTCTCCTTGTGACACTCGCTGATTTCCGGGCGGCCTGCCCGGCCGCCCTAGTTGTAGGCTGTCTCCGCGTGTTCGCTGCGATCGAGGCCCTGCAGTTCGCCCTCTTCACCGACGCGCAGGCCGAGCAGCCGGTCCGTGAGCTTGAGGATCAGCCAGCTGACCGCAAAGGCGTACACGCAGACCACGAGCACGCCCATCGCCTGGACGAGCAGCGGCCCCAGCCCGCCTCCGGCCAGCAGCCCGTCGACCCCGCCGGGGTTGACCGTGCGGGAGGCGAACACGCCGAGCAAGAGCACACCGGTCACCCCGCCGACACCGTGGATGCCGACCACGTCGAGCGAGTCGTCGAGCTTGAAACGACCCTTCAGGTTCACCGCCAGGCAGCAGACCGCGCCGGCGACCAGGCCGATGACAATGGCCGCGTTCGGCCCGACGAAACCCGCGGCCGGGGTGATGGTGGCCAGGCCGGCGATGGCCCCGGAGGCCGCCCCCAGAGTGGTCGGCCGACCGAGCCGCACCCACTCCACCGCGGTCCACATGGCCATGCCCGCCATGCCGCCCAGGTGGGTGGCGACAAAGGCGGTCGCCGCGATCTCGTTGGCCGCCAGGGCGCTGCCACCGTTGAACCCGAACCAGCCGAACCAGAGCAGGCCGGTGCCGAGCATGGTCATGGGCAGGTTGTGCGGCATGAAGCTCGCATGGCCAAAGCCCCGGCGCGGGCCGATGACCAGCACCGCGGCCAGCGCCGCCATGCCGCTGGTGGCGTGCACCACCAGGCCGCCGGCGAAATCGAGCACGCCAAGCCGTGCCAGCCAGCCGCCGCTGCCCCACACCCAGTGGCAGACCGGGTTGTAGACCAACAGCGACCAAAGCAGGCTGAAGACGACAAAGGCCGGGAAACGAACCCGCTCGGCAAAGGCGCCGGCGATGAGCGCCGGGGTGATCACCGCGAACATGCACTGGTAGATCATGAACACCAGGTGCGGCACCGTGGTCGCGTAGGTGGCGCTGGGCTCGGTGGTCACCCCGCGCAGCCCGGCCCAGGCGAGGCTGCCGACGAGGCCGCCCAGGTCCGGACCGAAACTGAGCGAGTAGCCGACCCAGACCCACTGCAGGGAGACCAGGGCGATGAGCACCAGGCTCTGCATGATCGTGCCGAGCGCGTTCTTGCTCCGCACCATGCCCGCGTAGAACAGGGCCAGGCCCGGGGTCATGAGCAGCACCAGGCCTGCCGCCGCGAGGATGAAGGCCGTATCCGCACCGTTGATCATCGCCCCTCCAATATAGACATTATTGTCATAATATTTTCTTTTGTGCAACAACTATTGTTAAAAGTATTCCGAAAGTCAACACCGCGCCCAGCCCGGCCAGCCGCGCTCCCGCCCGAACAGTTGCCCGGACGAATGCAAATAGGCTTTAGTTTTAGATAGATACCAGGAACGGCCGCCCACCCCGAGGGGTTCGGGCCGCCATCGGCCGGTCAGCGCCGCGTCGCAGCACCGAATCCACCGGGCCACAACCCGCGAACAGTCATGCCGCCGCACCCTGAGCTATTCAAGAGGAGTGCCAAAAAACAATTTTTTATGTAACAGTTTAAAACAAAAGAAAAAAATGAAAAAGGGCAGAGTCTTGATCAGGCATTTGATACATTTTTGTTGAATCTGGCAAAAACCAGCACAAAAATGTCCTGCGGGTGCGCGAATCGCGCCGGGTTTGACAAACAGGGGGAGGGGCGGTTTAATGAACGGGAAAGGCTGCACGGCAAGGCAACCCCTGGTCCGGCAGGTGCAGCCGTGCGGATGTGGAACCGGCCCAGGCCGGCAGGACACCCAGCCAAGCCATCACCTCGCCCGGGGCGCAGACATGAGCATAGAACGCAGACGTTATCTCAGGCCGGAAGCTTTGAACCTGCTGGACTACCTGGTGGTCGACGCCCAGGGCCGACAGGGCGAGTACTCCATGGCGCGCACCCTGAACGTGAGCAAGGGCGGCATCCTCATGGAAACGCACATCCCCCTGCCCAGGGGCCAGCAGGTGATGATCACCCTGGGCCTGCACGACCAGCTCATCGACGTGATGGGCCGCATCGTCTACACCGCCGAGGAATCGGGCCGCTTTCAGAACGGCATCGAGTTCTTCCACCTCACCGACCGCGACAAGCGCATCCTCGACCGCTACGTCACCGCCTTCAACGACCGCCACGGCGACCCGGCCGACGACCGGTCGCACCAGGCCGCCAGCGGCTGATCCCGCCCCCTGCCCCCGCGGTTCGCTTCAGACCGCGGAGCGGCCGTATTCGTCGTCGAAACGGACGATGTCGTCCTCGCCCAGGTAACTGCCGATCTGCACCTCTATCAGTTCCAGCGGAATGACCCCCGGGTTCTCCAGCCGGTGGATGGTGCCGCAGGGGATGTAGGTGGCCTCGTCCTCCTTGAGCAGGAAGGTCTGCTCGCCGTTTTGGATCCTGGCCGTGCCGGTGACCACCACCCAGTGCTCGTGGCGGTGGTGGTGCATCTGCAGGCTCAGGCGCCCTCCGGGCCGCACCGTGATCCGCTTGATCTGGAAGCGGTCGTGCACCTCCAGGGTGGTGTAGCTGCCCCAGGGCCGGTACACGGTGCGGTGGACGAGGAATTCGTCGCGCTTCTCCTTTTTCAGCCGGGTGACGATTTTCTTTACGTCCTGGCTGCGGTCCATGGAGGCGACCAGGACCGCGTCCGCGGTCTCCACCACCATGGTGTCGCGCAGGCCCACCGCCGCCACCAGGGTATGTTCGGCGCGGATGAGCGAATTCTCCACATCCTCCAGGAGCACGTCGCCGCGAACCACGTTGCCGTGTTCGTCCTTGGCCGACACCTCCCACAGGGCCCGCCACGAACCGATGTCGCTCCAGCCGATGTCCGCCTCGACCACGGCCGCCACCCTGGTCTTCTCCATGAGGGCATAGTCGATGGAATCCGCCGGCGAGGCGGCCATGGTCCGGGCGTCGAAACGGAAGAAGGGGCCGTCGGTGGTGCCGCAGCGCACCGCTTCGGCCATGGCCGCGGTGATCGCCGGGGCGTGGAGCTGCATCTCGGCCAGCAGGGTGGCGGCGGTGAAGGCGAACATGCCGCTGTTCCACAGGTAGGTGCCGCTTTGCAGGTAGGCCTCGGCCGTGGCCAGGTCGGGCTTCTCCTCGAACCGCGCCACCCGGTTCCCCTCGCCCCGGGCGATGTAGCCGTAGCCGGTCTCCGGCCGGTCCGGGACGATGCCGAAGGTGACGATGGCTCCCTCCCGGGCGAGCACCACCGCCTCGGCCACGGCCCGGGCAAAGGCTGCAGTGTCCAGAATGAGATGGTCCGCCGGCAGCACCAGCATCACGTCGTCGCCGTGCCCCTGGGCGGCGAGGTACTCGGCCGTGCCGCAGATGGCCGGGGCGGTGTTCTTGCCCAGCGGCTCGAGGATGATGCGGCAGTCGCCGGCCAGGCCGAGATCCTCGACCTGGCTCCGGGCCATGAAACGATGCTCCTCGCCGACCACGATGATCGGCAGGGCCGCGTCCTCCAGGGCCGCCACCCGCTGCACCGTGGTCTGCAGCAGGGACTGGTCGCCGGTCAGGTTGATCACCTGCTTGGGATAGAGTTCGCGGGACAGGGGCCAGAGCCGGGAACCGGTGCCGCCGGCCAGGATAACGGGTTGAAGGGTCACCGGATCACCTCGGGTTGGGAGAAGGGGGAAAAACGAAGATTGTCGTTCTCGTAAAAAGCCACGAGAACGACCTCTCTTGCTTCATAACAGGCTGTTTTTGCGAAGCGTAACTTTGCGGGTTTTGACTTTTTACGATGCCATCAAGATTCAGGCGCGGATCAGCTCGAGCAGTTCCGCGGTGCGACGGCGCAGGAGCGGTTCGTCGCCGCGGGTCTCCACGTTCAGCCGCACCACCGGCTCGGTGTTCGAGCGGCGCAGGTTGAAGCGGAACTCCGGGTATTCGACGGACAGGCCGTCGGTGCGGTCGATCGCCCCGTCCGCGTAGCGACGCTCGACGGCGGCGAGCACCGCGTCCGCGTCCCGCACCCGCGAGTTGATCTCGCCGCTCACCGGGTAGGCGGCCAGACGCTCGCCGACAAGGGCGGACAGCGGCCGGCCGGTGTCGCTCAGGAGCCGACAGACGAGCAGCCAGGGCAGCATGCCCGAGTCGCAGTAGCCGAAGTCGCGGAAGTAGTGATGGGCGGACATTTCGCCGCCGTAGAGGGCATCGAGCTCCCGCATCCGCTCCTTGATGAAGGCGTGGCCGGTGCGGGTCATCACCGGCTTCCCGCCCGCGGCGCGGACGATCTCCTCCGTGTTCCACACCAGCCGCGGGTCGTGGAGGATGGTCGCGCCCGGATGCAGGCGCAGCAGGGCCTCGGCCAGGAGGCCGACGATGTAGTAGCCCTCGATGAACCTGCCGGTCTCGTCGTAGAGGAAGCAGCGGTCGAAATCGCCGTCCCAGGCGATGCCCAGGTCGGCCTGGTGCAGGCGGACCGCGTCCGCGGTCACCTGCCGCCGCTCGGGCAGGAGCGGGTTGGGCACGCCGTTGGGGAAGTTCCCGTCCGGTTCGTGCTGCAGGCGGATGAATTCGCAGGGCAGGTGCGCGGCCAGCAGGTCGACCACCGGCCCGGCGCAGCCGTTGCCGCTGTTCACCACCAGTGTGAGCGGCCGCAGTCGACCGGGATCGACCAGGGCGAGCAGAAGGTCGATGTAGGCGCCCTTGTCGCGCACCCGGGTGCTGGTGCCGGGCACGGGCGCGGTTTCGGCCAGGGTCCGCCGGCACCAGTCCTCGTCCGCGGCCAGGGCGGCCACCGCGGCCAGGCCGGTGTCGCCGGAGAGCGGCCGGGCCTCCCCGCGAACGATCTTCATGCCGTTATAGTCGGCCGGGTTGTGGCTGGCGGTGATCATGATGCCGCCGTCCACCCCGGCGCCCGCGCCGCTGAACACGGCGTGGTAGACCTCCTCGGTGCCGCACAGGCCGATGTCGATCACGTCCACGCCGCGACCGAGCAGGGTGGCGATGACCGCCCCGGCCAGGGCCGGGCTGCTCAGGCGCATGTCCCGGCCGACCACCACCCGGCGCATCCGGCAGTGTTCGGCGCAGGCCAGGGCGATGCGGGCGGCGATGCTCTCGTTCAACTCCGCGGGAACGCGGCCGCGCACATCGTAGGCAGTGAAACAGCGCAAGGGTTCGGTCATGGCGGCTTCCGAAAGCGTGTTTGCAAGATACGGGGAAATACGGTATACACCGGGGGTTCAGAACAGCGGCAAACGCCGTATCCCGAAGGTATCACAGGCAATCGTCAACTGGCAAGCTTTCCTTGCCGCCCCTTGCAGGAGAACCAGTGAAAGGCATCATTCTCGCGGGCGGATCCGGCACCCGCCTCTACCCGCTCACCCGGGTGATCAGCAAGCAACTGATCCCGGTGTACGACAAACCGATGATCTACTACCCGCTGTCCGTGCTCATGCTGGCGGGTATCCGCGACATCCTCATCATCTCCACGCCCCAGGACCTGCCGCGATTCACCGAACTGTTCGGTGACGGCGCGCATCTCGGCCTGAACCTGCAGTACGCGGCGCAGCCCAAACCCGAGGGGCTGGCCCAGGCCTTCCTCATCGGCCGGGACTTCCTCGCCGGCCAGCCGGTCTGCCTGGTGCTCGGCGACAACATCTTCTTCGGCCACAATTTCGCCACCATCGTCCGGCGCTGCGCCGAGCTGAAGGAAGGCGGCATCATCTTCGGCTACCTGGTCAAGGACCCGCAGCGCTACGGCGTGGTCGAGTTCGACCGGGACAACCGGGTGATCGGCATCGAGGAGAAGCCGGAACAACCCAAGTCGCGCTACGCCGTGCCCGGCCTCTACTTCTACGACCAGGAGGTGGTGGACGTGGCCGCGGCCATCCGGCCCTCGGCCCGGGGCGAGTTGGAGATCACCGACGTCAACCTGCACTACCTGCGCCAGGGCAAGCTGAACGTTGAGCTGCTCGGCCGCGGCTTCTGCTGGCTGGACACCGGCACCCACGAATCGCTCCAGCAGGCCTCCAGTTACGTGCAGGCCGTGCAGGATCGGCAGGGCCTGAAGATCGCCTGCCTGGAGGAGATCGCCTTCCGGCTCGGCTACATCGACCGCGACCAGGTCGAGCGGCTCGCCGCCTCCATGATGAAGAACCAGTATGGCCAGTACCTGATGGACATGCTCAACGAAACCAATACCCTGCGGACCAGACCCTGACCATGAATATCCTCATCACCGGCGCCAACGGCCAACTGGGCAGGGACTGCACCGAGATCCTGTCCGCCCGCCACCAGCTCGCCTGCTGCGATGTGCCCAACATCGACATCACCGACCCCGACCAGGTGGCCCGGGTGTTCACCACCTGTGCGCCCGACGTGGTCATCAACTGCGCCGCCTACACGGCCGTGGACGCCTGCGAAACCGACCGCGAGCGGTGCATGGCGGTGAACGCCACCGGCCCGGAACTGCTCGCCCGCCAGTGCGCCGCCCACGGCGCCCGCATGCTGCAGCTCTCCACGGACTACGTGTTCGACGGCAACCGGCCGGCGCCGGCGTTCTACACCGAGGCGGACACGCCCAACCCGCTGTCCATGTACGGAAAGAGCAAGCAGGCCGGCGACGAGGCGGTGCAGGCGCACGCCGACAACCACCTCATCATCCGCACCGCTTGGCTGTACGGCATCGGCAACAAAAACTTCCTCAAGACCATGCTGCGGCTGGCCCTCGCCGACCCCGGGCGGACCATCCGCGTGGTCAACGACCAGCACGGCTCGCTCACCTGGTCCTGGCGGCTGGCCCGGCAGATCGAGCGGCTGTTGGACAGCGACCTGCGCGGCATTGTCCACGCCACCGCCGAGGGGCACTCCACCTGGTACGAGGGGGCCCGCTGCTTCCTCGACGCCATGGGCGTACCCTACGCCATGGAGCCCTGCACCACCGCCGACTACCCCACCCCGGCCCACCGGCCGGCCAACTCCATCCTCGAGAATTGCCGCCTGAAAGAGGCGGGGATCAACTGCATGGCCGACTGGCGGGACGATGTCCGCCTGTTCGCCGAGCGCTACCGCGACCGGCTGCTGGCCGAGGCCAGGGGCTGATTCCCGCCCTCAGCGGGGCGCGGGCGTCCCCTCGCCCCCGGCCGGTTTTTCAGCGGCCTTGGCCGGCAGCAGCTGGTTGAGGATGGCCGGCTCCTTCTGCTGAAAGTACTGGCGCACCCGGGGATCGTCGATGAGCGCCTGGAGCACGGTCGCGCCCTCTTTGAGCCAGGGCGAGGACCAGGAGCGGCGCAGCAGGTCGTTGGTGGTGGACAGGGTCGAGGCGAGCGCCATGTACACGAGCGAGCAGACCACCAGGGCCTTGACCCCGCCGAGCACCAGCCCGAGCAGCCGGTCGAACCAGCCGAGCAGGGTGATGACCATCACCCCGCGCAGCAGCTTGCCGATCAGGGTGAACAGCAGGGCCGCGACCAGGAAGATCACCGCGAAACTGATGAAGAAGGTCAGCCGCGGGTTGGCGACGAACTGTCCGGCCAGGGGGCTGAACTGGACCGCGTAGCGGGCGGCCAGCAGGTAGCTGCCCACCAGGGCGAGGAAGGCGGCCAGCTGGCGCACCAGGCCGATCCATGCGCCCCGGGCCAGGAAGAGGGCGAAGATGCAGGCGACCGCGAGGTCGAACGAGGTCAATTCATTGAAGGTCGGCATGACAGCGGATGGCGGTGACGGTTGTCCACCGGCCGACGGCACTCCGGCCGGCGCGGTGGCGGTGAGCGGTCCCCCGGGAACAGGAACCGGGCTTGCGGGCGCCCCGATTATACCGGATTTTGCGGTGAAGACAAGCGGTTGTCCGCACGACCCGGCGACCGGGCCGCACCCCCTGGCTGCGCTGCCCGCCGGGCTGGTCTCGCCGGCCGCGGCCCTCGCCCTGGTCGATCTCGACCAACTCGCCCGCTGGATGGCGGCGGCCGGTGCCGCTGCCGAGACGCTGCTCGCCCCGGCCGAGCGCGCCCAATTTGCCCGCTACCGAAATCCGAAGCGGCGGCTCGAATGGCTGGGCGGCCGCCTGGCCGGCAAACACGCCCTCCACCAACTGGCCGCATCCGGCCTGATCGCCGCCCTCCTCCCGCAGCAATATCCCATCCTGGCCGACGCCCACGGCCGTCCCGGCGTGGACTGGAGCGGCCGTGCCGGCACCCCGCCAGCCCTGTCCATCAGCCATTGCCGGGGGTATGCCACGGCCCTGGCGCGGGTGGGCGGCGCCTGCGGCCTGGACATCGAGCCGGTGGCGCCACGGCTCGCCACGGTGCAGGCCCGCTTCACCACCCCGGAGGAGATCGCCCTGCTGCACGCCCTGCCCGACCCGCTCACCCGCCTGGCGCTGATCTGGACCGCCAAGGAGGCGGTGAAGAAGTGTTTCCTCCACGACGAACCCACCTTTGTCAGCCGGATCAGCCTCATCGCCGCCACCATCGACCCGGCCGATCCGGTGC
>JAGODN010000416.1 GCA_017998195.1 Desulfobulbus sp.
GCCTTGAGCATTCCCCGGTCCTGGAACAGCCGGTCGAGCAGGGCGCGCCCGGGCAGGCTGAAGGGCAGCATGAAAAACGGTGTGTCGCCGTCCCGGCCGAGGATCACCGGGGTGCTGTCGTCGAGCCGGCAGAGGGTGTAGTGGTGGGCGTGGCGGAACAGGAAGAGGTTCGCGAAGGTGAATTCGGAGATGCCCTCGCCCAGCAGCTGGCAGAGCGGGTGCAGGGCCGGCCGCAGTTCCGGGTCCGGCGGACGGGAGTCGGGGTAGGGCGGCAGCAGCCTGTTCAGCCGCTCGCGGTAATCCACCGCCGCGTCCGCCCGGCGGATGTCGGCGTGGGCGCCGCCGGCGGCACAGGGTGGTTCGAAGTCCGGGGTGGTCATGGCTGCTGGAGCGGGCCTCCGGTGCCCGTGGCATCAGGGACGGCCGGTGCTGCCGGTGGTTCCGCCAGGGCGGCCGGATCACCGGGTGACGGCGTCAAGGCCGGCGGCGGGGCGGGCGCGGGCGACGGCGGAATGCGCTCTTCGATGATCGGCGCCTCCCCGCCCTCGCTGTCCCGGCCCGGGTGGACGATGCGTTCCGGCGCCTGCACCGGGGCGGGCGGCGGCTGTGGCACGGTCGCGTTGACAGGAGGCTCCGGCGTGACCGGGACAGGCACTGGCGGCGCGGTCGGGGCAACGGCCGGAACGGGCGGCGCTGCCGGCAGGGGATCGCCGACAGCGGGCGTGTCCGGCGGGGTCGGTTGGTCCGGTTCGACCAGCGCGGGCGCGGCCGGCGGCTCGTCCGCGATCGGTCCGGGCGCCGCTTGGTCCAGGGCCGGTGCGGTCATCGGCAGAGTGGGAACGGCTCCGTCCCCGCCGGGCGGTTCGGCCGCGGTCGGGGCGGTCACGGCCGGCCGCGCCGGTTCCGTCACCGTGGCGGGCGCGGGCATGGTGACCGCCTCCTGCATCCGGGCGAGCAGGGTCTGCACGCGGGGATCACGGAAGTAGAGATGGTCCCGCAACCCCGCACTGCGCGCCCGGAAAGAGGCCAGGTCCGGATGTTCCTCGACCTGCATGCCCCGGCCCATGAGCACGGGCACCCGGGCGGCGTCGCGGACCCGCTGGTCCTGCCGCTGGAACCGGGTCGCCTCGCTCATGGCCGCCTGGACCAGCTGCTGGTCCCCGGGGCTGAGCAGGCTCCACCAGTGCAGGGAGGCGAGGTTGAGGTAGGCGATGTAGGCGTGCCGGGTCAGGCTCAGGTACGGCTGCACCTCGTCGAAGCCAAAGGTCTCGACCACGCGCAGGGTGTTGTCCTGGCCCTCGAGCACGCCGGCCTCCAGGTCGGCGTAGATCGGCCAGGGCCCGGGCGTGGGTCTGGCGCCCAGGGCGGACCAGAAGGCGGTCTGCACCGGCGAGCCGGTCACCCGGATCTTCAGGTCGCGGACGTCAGCGGCGGTGCGCACCGGGCGGATGGAGTTGGTCAGGTGACGGAAGCCGCCCTCGGTGAAACCGAGCCCCTTGCAGCCGATGGCCTCCACATCGCGCAGCAGGGCCGCGCCCTGCACCCCGTCGAGCACCCGGTCGGCCTCCTCGCCGGTGAGGAACAGGAACGGGAACGACAGCACCCGGGTGGTGGGCACCAACCCCTCCAGGGAACCGGCGGTGATGATGGCGAGGTCCAGCCCGCCGCTGCGCAGTCGGTCGAGGACTTCGCTCTCCCGGGCGGGGGTGCCGGCCGGGTCCACGGTCACAGTGAGCCGGCCCGCGGACCGGGCCTCGACCAGTTCCTTGAATTTCCAGGCCAGGGTGTACGGGGCCGTGCCCGGCCGGGCCAGGGAGGCGAGCCGGATCTCTCCGGCCGTGGCGGCCGTGGCGGCCGCGGCGAGCAGGGCGGTGACGAGCGAGAGGACGAAAAGACGTGGGCGCATGGCGGGTTCCGGAAGGGGCGGGACGGAGGTCGGTCAGTGCTGCGGTCCGAGGACCTTGGCGACGATCATCTCCTGGGTGGGGACATCCGGCTCGGGCGACTTCCAGCTGATGAACTGCTTGACCACGCGGAAGAAATCGCCGTTGTCGGTCTTGCACTGCTCGCAGATCGATTCGGCGTTGTCCCGGTACATGATGATCTTGCTGGCCGGGTCGCCGTTGCGATCCACCGCCGCCATTTTCCGGCAGCCGCAGTCGAGCCGGATCACGGCCACGCCGACCGCGCCCGGGCTGCCTTCGAGGATGCCCTCGATCATCGCCCGTTCACCCTGTTCGGGGCTGACGGGGGTTTTGCTTTTTTTCGCTGCGTGAGGGGACATGCGGGTTCTCCATCCTGGTTGAGTTGTTCGGATCGCTTCCTTCATACCCCTGTTTGCCCCGCGGATCAAAGCGAAAAATGAACGGCCGGCGGGCTGCGGCCGGGGCGCGGCCGGCCATCTTTTGACTTGACAAACCATCGGCCGTCCTTTAAGAAAGAACGGTTTTATTGTCGAATTTCCCCTTGTTGCAAGGTTGAAAAGAACCGTGTTTTAACTGATAATTCATTTATTCCGGAGGTTGTGCCATGTATGAGATCGTCGTCGACAAAGACAAGTGCTCTGG
>JAGODN010000075.1 GCA_017998195.1 Desulfobulbus sp.
CGCAAGTGTCGTCTGACACCTGCCTGTACTGAACCGTCTACTAGTGGAGAAGAAATATGAGCGAAATTATCGGAATCGTCGCCAGGGAAATACTTGATTCGCGGGGCAATCCAACGGTCGAGGCGGAGGTGCAGTTGGAAACCGGCGCCATCGGCCGGGCAGCGGTACCCTCTGGCGCTTCCACCGGCACGCGCGAGGCCCTGGAACTCCGTGACCGGGACAGCGACCGCTACGGCGGCAAGGGTGTTCTCCAGGCGGTGCGCAACGTCAACGAGGTTATCGCCCCAGCCCTGCTCGGTTTCGAATCCTCCCGGCAGGTGCTCATCGACAGCACCATGCTGGCCCTCGACGACACCGCCAACAAGGAAAAACTGGGCGCCAACGCCATCCTCGGCGTGTCCATGGCCGTTGCCAAGGCCTCGGCCATGGAAATGGAGATGCCGCTCTACAACTACCTGGGCGGCGTCAACGCCAAGGTTCTGCCCGTGCCGATGATGAACATCCTCAACGGCGGCGCCCATGCGGACAACAACGTCGACATCCAGGAGTTCATGATCCTGCCGGCCGGCGCCGAATCCTTTGCCGAGGCCCTGCGCATGGGTGCGGAAACCTTCCATGCCCTCAAGGCCGTGCTCAAGAAAAAAGGATTACAGACCGCCGGCGGTGACGAGGGCGGTTTCGCCCCCAACCTGCGCTCCAACGAAGAGGCCATGGAAGCCATCCTCGAAGGGATTGTCCAGGCCGGCTACGCGCCCGGCAAGGATATTTTCATCGGCATCGACGCCGCCTCGAGCGAGTTCTATTCAGCCAAGGAAAAGGTGTACGTACTCAACGCGGAAAAGAGCCCGAAGAAGAGTGCCGAAGAGATGATCGCCTTTTACAGCGAGTGGGTCAACAAATACCCCCTGATCAGCATCGAGGACGGCCTGGATGAATCGGACTGGGACGGCTGGAAGCTGCTCACCCGGGAACTCGGCGGGAAAATCCAGCTGGTGGGCGACGACATCTTCGTCACCAACACGAGTATCCTGAAAAAAGGCATTGCCCAGCACATCGGCAACTCCATCCTGATCAAACTCAACCAGATCGGCTCAGTGACCGAGACCCTGGATGCCGTGGACATGGCCCACCGGGCCCGGTACACCGCGGTCATTTCCCACCGTTCCGGGGAAACCGAGGATGCGACCATCGCCGACCTGGCGGTGGCCCTGAACACCGGACAGATCAAGACCGGCGCCCCCTCGCGCAGTGACCGGGTGGCCAAGTACAACCAACTGCTGCGCATCGAGGAAGAACTCGGGGCCTCGGCACAATATGCCGGAAAAGCTGCTTTTTCTTTTCTTCCCTAAGTCGGGTTGACAAGAACCGTCGGCAACGTTACCTGTACGGACAAAAGGTTTAATCGCTCACCCGAGGCATCAGGAGGTACGCATGACACTGACCAAGGCTGATTTGGTGCAGCAGGTATACAAATCGCATCCCTCGCTCACGAAATCCCAGTCAACGGAATCGGTGGAGACCTTTCTTTCGATCTCCAAGGCCGCGCTGATTTCGGGCGATGATCTGTTGCTCAGCGGTTTCGGCAAGTTCAACATCAAGGACAAGAAATCCCGGCGGGGCCGCAATCCGCAAACCGGGAGTGAACTGACCCTGGACGCGAGACGGGTGGTGACCTTCAAACCCTCGGGCATCCTCCGTTCGCGGATCAATTCCGACTGACCATCTCCCCTTTGGGGAGACGAAAAAGCAAGGGCGCCTCCACGGAGGCGCCCTTTTTTGTTGGCCGAAGCCGCAGCCGGTCTTTGACCGCGACCGGCCGCGGAAGCAATGGACAGCGGGGATCAGCGGGAATAGAGCGCCCGAAAGAGAAAATCATCGCCCAGTTGCTGGACGGAGAAGCGGAACGGCGCGGGCGCGGTATTGCGGTCAGTGATGCTGTAGCCGCGAACAAGGGGGGTGCCCTGGTCGCCGACGAGGATCGGCGCATAGAGCAGGAGCAACTCATCCACCAGGTGCTGGCACCAGAAGGCCCCATGCACGGTGGCGCCGCCCTCGACGAGGATGGAGGTGACCTGTTCGCGACCAAGCATGCGAAGCAGCGCGGCCAGGTCGATTCGACCGTCACTGGCCTCGGGCAGCCGCAGCACCCTGGCGCCGGCACGCACCAGGGCTGTCTCCCGCTCAACCGGAGCCGTCTGCCCGCAGCACAACCAGGTGGGCGCGGCGGACGCCTGGCTGAGCATCCGGGCGGAAAGGGGCAACCTGAGATGGGTGTCGAGAATGATCCGCAGCGGATCCCGGGTTCCTGTCACCCCTGGCAGCCGGGTGGTCAGACTGGGGTCGTCGATCAGGGCGGTGCCCACACCGACGAGAATACCGTCCACCCGGTTGCGAACCGTATGGGTGTAGCGGTTGGCCTCTGGCCCGGTCACCGCGCCGCCCTCCCCCGGGCGGAAGGTGATCCGGCCGTCGAGACTGAGCCCGGCCTTCATGATGATCCACGGCAGGCCGGTGGTGCTGTGCTTGATGAAAGAACGGTTCAATTCCCGGCATGCTTCCTCGAGCACGCCGCTGCGCACCGCCACCCCCCGACGGCGCAGGTAGTCGGCCCCGCCGCCGGTGACCCCGGGATTGGGGTCGGCCATGCCGATCACCACCGTGCTGATCCCGGCGGCAAGCACCGCCTCGGTGCAGGGCCCGGTCCGACCGGTATGATTGCACGGTTCCAGGGTGACATACAGGGTGGCGCCGTGCGCCCGTACCCCGGCGTCGCGCAGGGCATGCACCTCGGCGTGCGGGGTTCCGGCCCGGTGGTGGTAGCCCCGGCCGACAATCTCCCCGCCCGCCTGGACGACCACCGCGCCCACCGCCGGGTTGGGCGAGGTCCGGCCCTCGCCTTTACGCGCCTCAGCCAGGGCCAGGCCCATGTAGTATGCGTCGTCTTGTACCACGGTTTCCCCCGGTTCAGTGTTTGCCCCGCTCGCCCAGGAAGAGTTTCAACTCCTCCATGAATTCGTTGACATCCTTGAACTGGCGGTACACCGAGGCAAAACGCACATAGGCCACCTCGTTCAGGGCTGGCAGGGCCTCCATCACCCATTCGCCGACCTGGCTGGTGGCGATCTCCTTGCCGCCGTAATCCTGCAGTTTCTGTTCGATGGCATCGACAAAGGCGTCGATGTCGGCCATGCTCACCGCCAGCTTTTCGCAGGCCTTTTCCAGGCCGGCAACGATCTTGCCCCGGTCCCAGGGTTCACGCCGGCCATCCTTCTTGATGAGCATGGGCAGCATCAGTTCGATCCGCTCGTAGGTGGTGAACCGCCGCTGGCACGAACTGCAGGCCCGGCGCCGCCGGGTGATGGTGTTATCCTTGCTGATCCGGGAATCGACCACTCGGCTGTCGAGTTGACCGCAATAGGGGCATTTCATGGCAGTCCTGCAGGCAATGGGACCCGCTCCGCGCGGGACGAATAAAAAACCGGCATCCCCTGAACGAGGCATGCCGGTCGAAAACAACAAAAATGGACGGGGTTACCCCATCATGGTGATCCGGCGCAGGTGACGGCCACCGGCAAACCCGGTCTCCATCCAGACCCGGACAATTTCCAGGGCCAGGGAAGGTCCAAGCACCCGACCGCCCAGGCAGAGCACATTGGCGTCGTTGTGCTCACGGCTCATCCGTGCACTGAAGGGTTCATGACACAGGGCGGCACGGATCTGGCGGTGGCGGTTGGCCGCCATGGCCATACCGATGCCGGTGCCGCAGATGAGGATGCCGCGGGCGGACTGACCGCCCAGAACCGCCGCGCACACCCGTTCGGCGAACTCCGGGTAGTCCACGGACTCCTCGGAGGGGCAGCCGACATCGTTGACCTCGTGCCCGGCCCCGAGGAGATGGTGGACGATCTCCCGTTTCAGGGTGAAACCGCCATGATCACAGCCCACGGCAACGTTCATCACTTCCCTCCGTTGTCCCTTGACCGCTCAGGCGAACCGGCGGAACACAACCACCCCGTTCGTTCCCCCGAAACCGAAGGAATTGGAGATGGCGGTTTCGATCTTCGCCTCGCGGGCGGTGTTGGCCACATAGTCCAGATCGCAGTCCGGATCCGGGTTTTCCAGGTTGACCGTCGGCGGGATAACGCCGTTGTGCAGGGTCAGCACCGTGAAGGCGGCCTCGAGGCCGCCGGCGGCGCCCAAGGTGTGCCCGGTCATGGACTTGGTGGAACTCATGGCCAGTTTGTAGGCGTGGTCGCCGAACACGGTCTTCACCGCCATGGTCTCACACCGGTCATTGAGCGGCGTGGAGGTGCCATGGGCGTTGATGTAATCGACCTGGTCCGGGTTCAGCCTGGCATCACGCAGGGCCGCAGCCATGCAGCGGGCGGCGCCTTCGCCGTTTTCGGGCGGCGCGGCGATGTGGTAGGCGTCACTGGTCTGGCCGTAGCCGATGATCTCGGCGTAGATGGTGGCGCCCCGCCTGCGGGCCGACTCGAGTTCCTCGAACACGAGCATGCCCGCACCTTCGCCGATGACAAAGCCGTCCCGGTCGCGGTCGAACGGCCGCGACGCCCGCAGCGGCGCATCGTTGCGGGTGGAAAGCGCCTTCATGGCGCTGAACCCGCCCACCGCCAGCGGGCAGATGACCGACTCCGCCCCGCCGGTGACGGCCACGTCACAGTCGCCGTAGGCGATGTGCCGGAAGGCCTCACCCACGGCATGGGTACCGGCGGCACAGGCGGTGGTCTGGGTCAGGTTCGGCCCCTTGCTGCCGATGAGCATGGAGATGTGGCCGGAGGGCATGTTGGGAATCACCCGCGGGATAAAAAACGGCGTGATTTTGCGGGGCCCGCGCTCGAGGTAGACGCTGTGGTACTCCTCGATGGTGGGCAGTCCGCCCATGCCGCAGCCGGTAATCACCCCGACCCGTTCGGCGTTGGCCTCGGAAATCGACAGGCCGCTGTCCTTCCAGGCAAGGTTCGCCGCTGCCAGCGCATACTGAACAAACGTATCCAGATTTTTCGCCTGCTTCTTCTCAAACCAGTCATCCGGGTTGAAATGCTTCACTTCGGCGGCAATCTGCGAAGCCTGATCCGCGGCGTCGAAGCGGGTGATCGGTCCGATCCCGCTCTGTCCGTTAATCAGCGCCTTCCAGGTCTGCTCGGTGCCTACGCCCAGCGGCGTGATCAAGCCAATCCCGGTAACAACGACCCGTCGTTTCACGCTCTCCCCCGCCCGTTCAGCCCTGGATCTTGGCGACGAAGTCGATGGCGTTCTGCACGGTGACGATCTTCTCCGCCTCTTCGTCGGGGATCTCCACGTCGAACTCCTCCTCCATGGCCATGATAAGTTCGACCAGGTCCAGGGAGTCGGCTCCGAGGTCATCGACAAAGGAAGCGCCGGGCACAACCTTCTCCCGATCGACACTGAGCTGCTCGACGATGATGTCTATCATTTTCTCTTCAACTGCCATGGCTATTCTCCTCAAAAGTGCTGTGTGTTTGCTGGTGTCAGAACGGGGTGCGGACCCGGATCGGCCCGTGCCCCGTCGTCAATGCCCCATATACATGCCGCCATTGACATGCAGGGTCTGGCCGGTAAGGTAGTTACCGTCCGCCGAGGCCAGGAAGCCCACCGAGGCCGCCACGTCTTCCGGCGTTCCCAGGATTCCCAGGGGAATCTGGGCCTTGAGGGCCTGCTGGACATCTTCGGTGAGGCCGTCCGTCATGTCGGTGGTAATATAACCGGGGGCAACGCAGTTCACGGTTATATTCCGGCCGGCAAGCTCCCGGGCCAGGGATTTGGTCAACCCGACCAGGCCGGCCTTGGCCGCGGCGTAGTTGACCTGGCCGCCGTTGCCGACGAACCCGACCACGGAAGAGACGTTGATGATCCGCCCCCACCGTTTTTTCATCATGGCGCGCATCACTGCCTTGCTGCAGAGAAACGCCCCTTTCAGATTGGTATCGAGAACGCTGTCCCAGTCGCTCTCCTTCATCATCGCCGTCAGACCGTCGCGGGTGATGCCGGCGTTGTTCACCAGGATGTCGATGGCGCCGCGGGCAGCGATGATCTCCTTGATGCTCTCCTGCACCGCCTTGGCGTCGGCCACGTCGAAGCGGACCACAAACCCCCGGCCGCCGGCCGCCTCCACCAGGCGCAGGGTTTCCTCGGCCGCGGTGGGGTTGGCCACGTAGTTGATGCCGACCGTGGCGCCCATGGCGGCCAGGCGGACGCAAATGGCCCGGCCGATGCCGCGGCTGCCGCCGGTCACCAGGGCGATGGTGTTTTCCAGTGTCATTTCCTGATCTCCTGCAGCCGCCTGATCAGCTGCGGCACGACCTCGTACAGGTCGCCGACCACGCCGTAGGTGGCGATGTTGAAAATCGGCGCGCTCGCGTCGCGGTTGATGGCCACGATGATCTCCGCCGACTGCATGCCCACCATGTGCTGCACCGCCCCGGAAATGCCGCAGGCCACGTACAGCTTGGGGCTGACCGTCTTGCCGGTCTGGCCGACCTGGTGGGGATAGGGGATCCAGCCCGAGTCCACCGCGGCCCGCGATGCGGCCACGGCGCCGCCCAGTTCCACGGCCAGTTCCCGCAGCAGTTCGAAACCCCTGGCCGAATCCAGGCCACGCCCGCCGGCCACCAGGGTTTCCACCTCCTGGATGTTGACCTTGTCCGCTTCGTTGACCACCGAGTCGAGGACCTCGATCCGGGACTGCAGCACCGCGGGTTCCATCTCCAGGCGGATGACCTCGCCCTGGCGGGCGGGGTCGGGCTCGGCCGGGGCCATCACCTTGGGCCGGACCGTGGCCATCTGCGGCCGGGTGTCCGGGCATTCGATGGTGGCCATGATGTTGCCGCCGAAGGCCGGCCGGGTCTGCAGCAGCATGCCGTCCTGCTCCCGGATCTCGAGCCCGGTGCAGTCCGCGGTGAGGCCGGCGTCGATGGCGGTGGCCACGTAGGGGATGACCGAGCGGCCGATGGCGGTGGCGCCGGCCAGCACCACTTCGGGCTTGCGCTCACGGATCACCCGCTCGAGCACGGCGGCGTAGATATCCTCCCGGAACTGCTGCAGGGCCGGATCCTCGACCAGGAGGACGATATCCGCGCCGGCGGCGATGAGCGGCTCGGCGTACTGCGCCACTTGCCCCCCGGGCAGGAGCACGCTCAGGCTGGTGCCCCGCTTGTCGGCCAGTTTGCGACCGATGCCGAGCAGTTCGAAGCTCACCGGGGCGATGCTGCCATGGCGGTACTCGGCGAACACCATGATGCCCGCGTACTCGTCCTTGTCGGCCTGGGTGCGCTTGTCGGCGATCTCGATGCGCAGCGCGCCCTCGGGGCAGTTGTCCACGCAGGCGCCGCACAGGGTGCAGGCATCGTTGACTTCGGCGCAGTCGCCGTGAACAGCGATGGCCCCGAAGGCGCAGGTGGCCTCGCAGACACCGCAGGCCGTGCATTTTTCTTTGTCAATTTTCAGCATGAGGATACATCCGCAATCATTGCCGGCCCTGGTGGGCCGCCCTTTACAGGTGGGGGCGCAGGCATTCCACCAGCTGGTCGACCTGTTCCGCCACTGAACCGGAAAAAATCTTCCGGTCGCCCCGGGCCTCCGGCGAAAACACCCGCACCACCTGGGTGGGCGAGCCGGCCAGGCCGATGCAGCGCGGGTCGGCGCCGATATCGGCGGCGGAAAGCTGGCGGATCTCGGCCTTCTTGGCCTTCATCTTACCCTTGAGCGAGGCCACCCGCGGTTCGTTGATGTCCTTGACCACGGTCAGCAGGGCCGGCAGCGGCAGCCGCACCACATCGTGGCCGTCATCCATCATCCGCTCGACCTCGATACTGTCCGTGCCGACCTGCCGGGTCTTCTGCACGCAGGTGGCGTAGGGCACCCGCAGTCGGCAGGCCAGTCCCGGGCCGACCTGGGCGGTGTCGCCGTCGATGGCCTGCTTGCCGCAGAGCACGAGGTCGAAGTCGCCCAGGGTCTGCACAGCCTTGGCCAGGGTGTAGGCGGTGGCCCACGTGTCGGCGCCGGCAAAGGCGCGGTCGGAGACGAGCACGCCGTCATCGGCCCCGCAGGCGATGGCCTCGCGCAGCACCGCCTCGGCCTGGGGCGGACCCATGGTGAGCACGGTGACCGTGCCGCCCTGTCGCTCCCTGATGGCCACGGCCTCTTCCAGGGCGTGGCGGTCATAGGGATTCATGATCGACTCGACCCCTTCACGGGCCAGGGTGTTCGTTTTCGGGTCGAGACGCACGTCCTTGGCGTCCGGCACCTGCTTGACACAGACGAGAATATTCATGTGGAGCAGCCTCTCAGGAATATTCCTTGTTCAGTTCCTGACCGACGACGTTGCGCTGGATCTGGTTGGTGCCCTCGTAGATCTGCAGGATCTTGGCGTCGCGCATCATCTTCTCCACCGGGTACTCCTTCATGTAGCCGTAGCCGCCGAGCACCTGCACCGCGTCGGTGGTCACCTTCATGGCCATGTCGGTGGCAAACACCTTGCACATGGACGAGGCCTTGGACATATCCTTGGGGTGGTGGTCGATGTGGCGCGCGGCCGCGTAGACCAGGGCCCGACCGGCCTCGAGCTGGATGGCCATGTCGGCGAGGATGTGCTGCACCGCCTGGAAGGAGATGATCGGCCGACCGAACTGGACCCGCTGCTTGGCGTAGGTCACCGCCTCGTCCACGGCGGCCTGGGCGAGGCCGATGCCCAGCGAGGCGATGCCGGGCCGGGACATGTCGAGCGTCTTCATCACGGTGATGAACCCGGTGCCGCGCCGGCCGACCAACCGGTCCTTGGGAATGCGGCAGTCCTTGAGGATCAGTTCACGGGTGGACGAGGAGCGGATGCCCATCTTGTCCTCTTTCTTGCCGTAGGAGAATCCGGGGTCGCCGTCCTCGACGATGAAGATGGAGGCGCCGCGGGCCCCCTTGTGCGGGTCGGTGAGGGCGACGATGGTATAGATCTCCGATTCGCCGCCGTTGGTGATCCACTGCTTGGTGCCGTTGAGCACCCATTCGTCGCCATCCAGCACCGCGGTGGTGCGGATGCCGGAGGCATCGCTGCCGGCGTTGGCCTCGGTCAGGCCGAAGGCCGCCCAGCGGGCGCCGCTGGCAATG
>JAGODN010000417.1 GCA_017998195.1 Desulfobulbus sp.
CCCGGCCGCCTAGTCTCTTCCTTCCTCGTTCTTGTCAACCGTTGCACCGGACAGGGGTTCCACCCGGTCCGGGTCCCAGCCCCGGCCGGCCAGCTGCCCGCAGGCCGCGGAGATGTCCTCGCCGCGGCTCTGGCGGATGAACACCGTGTAGCCGGCCTCGCGCAGGATCTCCTGGAAACGGAGCACCCGCTCCCCGCCCGGGCTGCGCACCGTGCTGTCCGCCACCGGGTTCATGGCCAGCAGGTTGATCTTGCAGGGCACGCCGGCGAGCAGCGCGGCCAGCCGGCGCGCGTCCGCGTCGCTGTCGTTCACCCCCTGGAGCAGGGTGTATTCGAACATGATGCGTTTGCGCCGTTTCTGGCGGTAGGTGCGGCAGGTCTCGACCAATTCGCTGATCGGGTGGCGGCGGTTGACCGGCATCAGCCGACTGCGCACCGCGTCGTCCACTGCGTGCAGGGACACGGCCAGGTTGACGTCGGTCTCCTCGCCCAGGCGGCGCATCTGCGGTACCAGCCCGCAGGTGGAGACAGTGATGCGCCGGTTGGAGAAGTCCAGGCCGCGCTGCTCGGTGAGGATGGAGATGGCGTCGAGCAGGTTGTCGAAATTGGCGAGCGGCTCGCCCATGCCCATGAACACCAGGTTGGTGAGCGGAGGGCGCCCCTCCTTGAGCATCCAGTCGCGCACCGCACACACCTGGTTGACGATTTCCGCGGTGGTCAGGTTGCGGCGAAAGCCCATGGCCCCGGTCAGGCAGAAGGTACAGCCCATGGCGCAGCCCACCTGGGAGGAGACGCACAGGGTGTTGCGGTCCTCCTCGGGGATGAGTACCGACTCGATCACCGCGCCATCCTCCAGGCGGAAGGCGAACTTGACCGCGCCGTCCCCGGAACGCTCGATCATGGCCTCGTCGAAGCGGCTCATGCGCGCCGAGGTGGCGAGCACGGCCCGGAACTCCTTGGCCAGGTCGGTCATCTGGCTGAAGTCGGTGATCCCCGGCCGGTAGATCCAGGCGAGCAGCTGCCGGCCGCGGAAGGCGGGCTGGCCCAGGCGTTCGACGAAGCGGACCAACTGCTCCTGGGTGAGGTTTTTCAGGTCCGTGGGATGGTCGGCTGGGGTCATGGCACAGTTCTCGTTGGGCGGCCGGGACCGCGGGGTTGGCAAACCGGCGGCTACAGGCCGCGCAGGTATTCGGGACGAAGCGGCAGCATGCCGGCCGCAGCCCGGTCGATCAGCGCCAGAAGCCGCTCCCGGTCCCGGGGCAGGCGGCCTTCCAGGGCGAGCGCGTTGGAGGCGTGGTTGGCGGAAAACTGGGTGCGGATCGGCCCCAGGCTCGCCAGCAGGCAGCGCAGTTCGGCGAACAGCCCGGCCTGGTCGGGCAGGGTGAAGCGGCCGGCGCGCAGCTGGCGGTGAAGCGGCGTGTTCGGCAGGACCATGAGGGTGAGCACCGCGACCTGGTGCGGCTGCATGCGGGTGAGCACCGCGGCGGTGGCCCGGGCATGGTCGAGAGAGCGCTCCATACCGGCGATGCCGAGCAGGCAGGTGACCGACAGGAACAGGCCTGCCTCCCGCACCCGCCGGCCGGCTTCGATCATGGCCGCGCTGTCCGCACCCTTGGCAATGGCGCGCAGGGTGGGGTCGTGGCCGGTTTCCAGGCCCAGGTAGAGGCGGCCGAGGCCCAGCCGGCGCAGGTCGGCCAATTGGTCGTCGGTGAGCGCGGCGATGTTGGCGCAGGTGGCGTACGAACTCACCCGCCGCACCCAGGGCAACCGCTCGCGGATGCGGCCGAGCAGCCGGCGCAGCTGTTCGAAGGGCAGGGCCAGGGCGTCGCCGTCGGCCAGGAACAGGGTCTGCTGGCGGCGGCACCAGGTGGCGGCAAAGTCCAGGTCCGCCTCGATGCGCGTTGCCGGCTTGACGGTGAATTCCCGGTCGCGGTAGGCGCCGCAGAAGGTGCAGCGGTTGTGGGAGCAGCCGGTGGTGACCTGGAGGAGAATGGAAAAGGCCTCGCTGGGAGGCCTGATGATGTCGCCCTGGTAGTCCACGGACAAACAAATCTGCCCGCGGCGAGTGCGGCCGCGGGCAGGGGAGATCAGCCGTTCTTTTTGGCGAAGTCGGCCATGAATCCGACCAGCCGTTCCACGCCCTCGCGCGGGAAGGCGTTGTAGATCGAGGCCCGGCAGCCGCCCACCGAGCGGTGGCCCTTGAGGCCGTCGAGACCAACGGCGGTGGCCTCGCGCACGAACTGGGCCTCCAGTTCCGGGGTGGGCAGGTTGAAGGTCACGTTCATGAGCGAGCGCGAGTCCGGCTCGGCGTGGCCGCGGTAGAAGTCGGTGCTGTCGATCGCCTGGTAGAGCAGGGCGGCCTTGTCCCGGTTCAGCCGCTCGATGGCCGTGACCCCGCCCAGATCCTTGAGCCACTGCAGCACCAGGCCGACGCAGTAGATGGAGAAGCAGGGCGGGGTGTTGAACATGGAGTCCTTTTCGGCGTGGGTCTTGTACTTGAGCATGGTGGGCACCTGCGCGGGCACCCGGTCGAGCAGGTCCTCGCGGATGATGAC
>JAGODN010000418.1 GCA_017998195.1 Desulfobulbus sp.
ACCAACTACCGCAAGATAGGCGGGAACGACCGGTTCAGCCTGCTGCAGATCAATCTCGAGACCGGCCGGAAACACCAGATCCGGGTGCACATGCAGGATCTCGGGCATCCGATCGTGGGGGACAAGAAGTACGGATCGACCTGCAACCCCATCCGCCGCATCGCCCTGCACGCCCAGGTCCTCGCCTTCACCCATCCGCGCACCGGCCTGCCCTGCCGGTTCGAGACCCGCATCCCGGAAAAATTCCTGCAGATCACCGCGACCGGGGCAGGGGTGTGAGGTGGTCGACGGGCCGGCCACGGCACCGCGGGGCAGGGCGGCGCGCCGCCTTTGTCGGGGGAACATTTCGACGAAAATTTCAGCTGTTGACACCCTCCTGGCCGGTCTGTATACACTGTGACTGTAGCGGGCGGCGGGCGAGGACCAGGCGCGTTCGCCGCCCAGGGCGACCATCATCCTGACAAGGAGGGGAGCATGAACAGCAAGGATCTGAAGAAACTGCTCGCCGGACTCGGCGTTGCCGGCCTGATCAGCGCCGGCGGCGTCAGCGTGCCCGGCGCGCACGCCGCGGGCAGCGGCTGAGGCGCTGCCAAACCTGGCGCCGGGAGCGCCAGCGAGGTGCAGAAGCCTGCCGCGGGCAGCGGCTGAGGCGGCAACACGGGCGGTGCCGTGAGCACCGAGGAATGCAAGGAAAAGGATCCAGCCACCGGCAAATGCAAGGATGAACCCAAGCCCGATCCTGAGCCGGCCAAGAAACCGGCCAAGAGCGGCTGAGGCGGTTGACCCGCAGTCGGGCCGTGCGCCCGACCCCATCGCGCAGGGAGGCCAAAGCAGGCTTCCCTGCGTTTCTTTTTTTCCCTGACGGTACCTGGTCGTGAACGCATCCCTGACCGCCATCTTTCCCGTCAGCCACGGGCTGGCCGCAGACCTTCCCGCCACCCTGGCGGCCGACGATTTTCCCGCCTGGCTCAGCCGACATCCAGAGTGCTGTCGACAATGCCCCTTTCTGCCTGAACTCGCCTCGCTCGAGTTGGCCTGCCACCGGCTGGCCGCGGAGCCGGTCGACATCCCGGCCGCGGCCCGCGAATACACCGTCAACCCGAGTGTGCGCTTGCTCGAGACCGGCTGGACCGGGCTGCCCGAATTCCTCCGTGACCGCTCCCTGGCCCCGCAGCCGGGCGAGGCGCTGGTGCTCCTCTACCGGCCGACAGCGGCGGCGGTGGTCTGCCGCACCCCGAGCGGCCACGACCTGCTCGCCCTGAAAATGGTCGAGGAGCGGATCGACAGTCGGGACGCGGCCCGCGAGGCCGGGGTCACGGTCGGCCGCCTCGACGATATCCTCATCGCCGCCGCCACCCGGGGGCTCCTGCTCGCGCCCCGGCCCACCCTGGTGCGGGAGGCGAGTTTTTTTGAAGGACCCCGGACCGACCCGGACCAGGGCAGGGTGGCCACCTTTACCCTGCAGTGGCACCTGACCCAGGTCTGCGACCTGCACTGCCGCCACTGCTACGACCGCAGCAGTCGCGCCAGCATGGACTTTGCCCAAGCCGTGCGCGTGCTCGACCAGCTCTACGAGTTCAGCCGCGCCCACCACGTCCATGCCCAGGTGAGCTTCAGCGGCGGCAACCCCATGCTCCACCCGCAGTTTTACGAACTCTACCGGGAGGCCACGGACCGCGGCTTCCTGGTCGCCCTGCTCGGCAACCCCATGCCGGCGGGCCACATCGAGCGACTGCTGGCCATTGCCCGGCCGGCCTTCTACCAGGTGAGCCTGGAGGGCTTGCGCCCGCACAACGACTATATCCGCGGCGAGGGCCATTTCGACCGAACCCTGGGGTTCCTCGATCTGCTGCGCGATTTCGGCATCTACCGCATGGTCATGCTCACCCTCACCCGCGAAAACTGCGACCAGGTGCTGGACCTGGCCGAACTGCTGCGCGGTCGGGTGGACCTGTTCACCTGGAACCGGCTGGCCATGGTCGGCGAGGGGGCCGCGCTCGCCTCGGTGGAGCCGGAGCGGTTTGCCTCGTTTCTTGCCGCCTATCTCGACGCGGCCGACCGCAACCCCGCGCTCGGCCTGAAGGACAACCTGTTCAACCTGCTGCTCAGCGAGCGCGGCCGGCCGTTCACCGGCGGCTGCACCGGTTTCGGCTGCGGTGCGGCCTTCAACTTCGTCGCGGTCCTGCCCGATGGCGAGGTGCATGCCTGCCGCAAATTCCCCTCGCCCATCGGCGACCTGCGCACCCGGTCACTGCTCGACATCTATGACGGCGAGCCGGCCCGGCGCTACCGAGCGGGCAGTGCGGCCTGCCGCGACTGTGACCTGCGGCCGGTCTGCCGCGGCTGCGCCGCGGTCACCCACGGGTTCGGCCTCGACGTCCACACCGCGCTCGACCCCTACTGCTTCCGGGATTGTTTGCCCCGTTGCAAATTCCAGACGATCCCGGCCACGGATTCCACGTGATCCCGGCCGGTGATTCCATTTGATTCCGGCCACGGATTCCACGCGATCCCGGCCAGTGATTCCAGGGGAATCCGGCCAGGCATCGAGG
>JAGODN010000002.1 GCA_017998195.1 Desulfobulbus sp.
GGCACGTTCAGGGCCTGGCGCACGGTGTAGTAGGGCTCACTGAAATCCATGGCCTTCTTCCGGTCCTCGGTGATGGACACGGAACTGACGATGGCATCGTATTTTTTGTTGTCCAGTCCGGCGAAGATGCCGTCCCAGGCGGTGTTCTTGAACACCGGCGTGAAGCCCGCCTCCTTGCCGGCGGCGGTCATGTACTCGATGGAGTAGCCGACCACCTGCTTCTGGTCGTTCACCATCTCCATGGGCGGCCAGGTGGCGTCGGTGGCAAACACGATGGTGGTATTGGCCAACACCGGGGTGCTCAGGGCAACCAGCAGACTCAGGGCAGCGAACAGGGCCTTCATCATCCTCTCCTCCAAGGGTTGAATGGAAACTTCGATGGCGTTCATCTACCATTCCTGCCGGTGGGTCGCAAGAAAAAGCTGGGCCGCGGAACACCCGCGCCCGGCCGGTTCGGGAGGGTGGCGCCGGGTGCTTAACTCCCACGTTTTCCTTGACGTTCTCTCGGCCTTGCAGGTATACAGGGGCAATCCGCCTTCCACGGCTTCCTTTTTTCGCGAGGTTGTCCCATGAACCCGATAGCCCGTCTTTTTCTCGCCGCGACCCTGTGTCTCTCCCTGTTCGCCCTGGCCGGTTGCGGCCCCAAGCAGGTCTCTCCCTACACACCCACCGGCAACAACATGCCTGAAGGCAGCGCCCTGGACGGCGGCATGGGGAACATCACCGAGGAAATGGGGGCCGGCGGTTCCGGCATGGGGGCCGGTGGCGGAGCCGGAGCCGGCGGGGTCGAGGGGCTCGATGCTACCGGCGGCAGCGGTCTCTCCTTCGCCGCGGACAGCCAGAGTGACGCCTACAAGCGCGAACATGGCCGCTCCTCGCCGGAAATGCGCCCCATCTATTTCGATTTCGATCAGTCCAGCATCCGCGGGGACCAGATCCCGAGCATGGAGCACAACGGCAGCTACCTGAAGAACAACCCGTCCAAGAGCGTGCTCATCGAGGGGAACACCGACGACCGGGGCACCAACGAGTACAACCTCGCCCTGGCGGAACGCCGTGCGGTCGCCGCCCGGAGCTACCTGGTCGAGTTCGGCATCGAGGACAGCCGCATCCGCACGGTGAGCTACGGCGAGGAACGGCCGCTGTTCACCGGCCAGAGCGAAGACGATTACGCCCACAACCGGCGCGACGACTTCATCCTCGAATAGCCCCCTGGCGCATCCTTTTGCCAACGGCTGAGCGGCGCGGCGGCGGCGCTCAGCCTTTTTTTGTGCCCCGCGCCGGACGATCCCGGACCCGGGGCAAGGGCTTCCGGCACCTGCCGTCCTCCGGATCGGAATGCGCAAAGTGCGGGAACGCAGGTTGACATGCAAATGATTATCAATTACTTTTTGTGGAAATTCACAGAAGGTGACCATGCATCGAACCCTGCGCATGACCCATCAGCGGGAGGTCGTTCTGCACGAACTGCGACGGTGTCAGACCCACCCCACCGCTGACGAACTGTACGAGCGCATCAGAAAAAAACTGCCGCGCATCAGCCTGGCAACAGTCTACCGGAATCTCGAGATTCTCGCCGAGGCCGGGCTGATCGGCAAACTCGAGGTCAGCGGGCGGCAGAAGCGGTTCGATTGGGATTCCTCCGACCACGCCCACATCTCGTGTATCCACTGCCACCGGGTGGACAATCTGGACAGTTCCGATCTGCCCTGTCCCCGGGTGCTGCCGACGCAGGAGCGGGGGTACGAGATCACCGGCTGCCGGATCGAGTTTTTCGGCCTCTGCCCGATCTGCCGGCAGCGCACCTCACCACAACCGAAACCAGGAGATTCCGCCATGGTACGCGAGTCCTCAACTGCCGCCACCATCAACGATCAACAGCGCCAGGTGCTCGAGGCCCTGGCGAACAGCACCGGACCCAGCGGCAGCAAGGAACTTGCGGCCGCCACCGGGATCGAGGCCAAGCAGGTCAGCTGCCAGCTCACCGCCCTCAAGAAAAAAGGGCTGGTCGACAGCCCGGCCCGCTGCAAGTACGGCATCACCGACCAGGGCAGAAGCCAGTTGGACCGCTGACCGGTGCATCCGGCCGGCCACTGTCGCGCCAACTCGTTAAAAACCCGTACGTGCAAGAATTCCCCTTTCTCGCCGGGGGAAGATGTCTTATTGTTTTATTGATCTTCACCAACCCTGAAACGGCAGCCGCCTGACGACTGCCAGCATCAGATCCCCTCACTCAACAAGGAGAAGACCCCATGACCAAACAGAACGAAGTCTACAAATGCGCCCTGTGCGGCAATATCGTCGAAGTGCTCCACGCCGGCGCCGGTGAACTGGTCTGCTGCGGCCAGGCCATGAGCCTGATGACCGAGAACACCGTGGATGCGGCCAAGGAGAAGCACGTGCCGGTGATCACCAAGACCGCTGACGGCTACAAGGTCGTGGTCGGCTCCACCCTCCATCCCATGGAGGAGAAGCACTGGATCGAGTTCATCGAGCTGATCGCCGACGGCAAGGTCTACCGCCAGAACCTGAAGCCCGGCCAGGCGCCCGAGGCCACCTTCTGTGTCCAGGCGGACAACGTCTCCGCCCGCGAGTACTGCAACCTGCACGGCCTGTGGAAGGCCTGATCCCCCACCCATTTTCAGGAACCCATCATGAAGAAATACACCTGTGTTGTCTGCGGCTATGTCTATGATCCTGCAGAGGGAGACCCGGACAACGGCGTAGCCCCGGGCACCGCCTTTGCCGATGTTCCCGACGACTGGACCTGCCCGGTCTGCGGCGCCGGCAAGGACGAGTTCGAAGAGGCCTGAGTCGTTCCGGCCCCCATCCGGTTCGCCCCGGATGGGGGCCTTTTTCCGTTCAGCCGCCGCCCACCGGCCCAGGCCGACCGACGGCCCCGTGTCGGGCCGGTCGGTTCCTGCCACCGAAAAATCCCCATGCACCCGCAAGGCACGCCCCCATGACCAGGACCGTCTTTTTTGCCTTCCGCGACAACCCCCTGTGCTTTATCCACGTCCTCCTCAACGGTCTCGACATGGCCGCCAAAGGCATGGAGGGAAAAATCATCCTCGAGGGCGAGTCGGTTCGCCTGGTGCCGATCATGGCCGACCCGGGCCACTTCCTGCACCCGCTCTACGAGAAGGCCCGGGACAGGGGACTGTTCGTCGGCGCCTGCCGCGCCTGCTCGCACAAGCTGGAAGTCGCCGCAGCCGTCGAAGAGGCCGGCATCCCGCTCATCGGCGAGATGTCCGGTCACCCGGCCATGACCGCCTACCTCGAACAGGGCTATACCATCCTCACCTTTTAACCTCTAACCTCTACCTGCACCCTGGAGACCTGATCCATGAAGAAGATTGCACTCGCCGAGAACGTCTACTGGGTCGGGGCTGTGGACTGGATCAGCCGCGACTTTCACGGCTATTCGATCAACGGCACCACCTACAACGCCTTTCTCATCATCGATGAAAAAATCACCCTCATCGACACGGTGAAGAAGCCCTACAAGAGCGAACTGCTGCACCGCATCCGCAACATCATCGATCCGGAGAAAATCGACTACCTGGTGGTCAACCACGTGGAGATGGACCACTCCGGCTGTCTGCCCGAGATCGTCGAGGCCATCCGCCCGGAGAAGATCATCTGCTCGAAGATGGGGCACAAGGCCCTGCTGCAGCATTTCCACCAGGCCGACTGGCCCTACCACGTGGTCAGCGGCGGGGAGGAGATCAGCCTGGGCAAGCGGACCCTGAGCTTCCTGGAAACGCGCATGCTCCACTGGCCGGACTCCATGTTCACCTACCTCAAGGAGGACCAGATACTGTTCACCAGCGACGCCTTCGGCGAACACCTGGCCACCAGCGAGCGGTTCGACGACGAGGTCGACCAGGGTGTACTCATGCACGAGGCCGCCAAGTACTACGCCAACATCCTCAATCTCTACTCGCCGCTGGTCAAGAAACTGCTCGCCAAGGTCGAGGAAATGCAGCTGCCCATCCGCATGCTCGCCCCGGACCACGGGGTGGTCTGGCGCAGCAACCCGGCCCGGATCATCGAATCCTACGGCCGCTGGTGCAACCAGCAGGGCAACGGCAAGGCGCTGGTCATCTACGACACCATGTGGGAGTCCACCCGGACCATGGCCAAGGCGGTCTGCGAAGGGCTGCACGACGTGGGCGTGGAGTACAAGCTGATCGATCTGCAGGTCACCCACCGCAGCGACGCGATGACCGACATCCTCGAGTCGAGCGGCTTCGTGCTCGGCTCACCGACCCTGAACAACGGCATGTTGCCGCGCATGGCCGACTTCCTCATGTACATGCGCGGGCTCAAGCCGGCCAACATGGTGGCCGCATCGTTCGGTTCCTACGGCTGGTCGGGTGAGGCGGTGAAGATGATGAACGAAATCATCAAGGAACTGGACGTGGTCCTCTGCCACCCGGGGGTCAAGGTCCAGTACGTGCCCGGTCACGAACAGCTCGGCCAGTGCGTGGAACTGGGCCGAACCGTGGGCCGGGCGGTGCAGGCCCTGATGGCCGGGGAAAAGATCGAATCCGCGGCGTAACCACCTGATCGAAAGGCAAAAAAATCCCGATCCCGGCATGTCCGGGGTCGGGATTTTTTTTGGTCGAACCGCAGCGGGGATCAGCAGGCGCAGGGCAGGGCCCGGATGCGAGCGTACATGAGGTCGACCACAGCCTCGGCCGGCAGATGGGTGGAATCGATGCGCACGGCGTCGGCCGCCACGGTCAGCGGGGCGATGGCGCGTTCCCGATCGTCCCGGTCTCGCTGGACGATCTCGGCGAGCAGTCGCTCTTCGTCCACCTGTTCACCCTTGCCGCGCAACTGTGCCGCCCGGCGGCGGGCGCGCACCTCGGCGCTGGCGTCAAGGTAGAATTTCCACGCGGCCCGGGGGAAAACCACGGTGCCCGTGTCCCGCCCCTCGGCGACAACGGCGCCGGCCTCACCGATCTGCTGCTGCAGCCGGGTCAGGTGGCGGCGGACCAAGGGCTGGGCCGAAACCCGGGAGGCGAGCAGCCCCATCTCCGGGGTGCGCAGCAAATCCCCCACCTCCTCGCCGTCGAGGAGCACGCGCACGTCATCTCCGCCCTCAGCCGGGGGCAGCAGGTCGATGCGGGTGGTGCCGAGCAGCGCCCCCAGGCGCACCTCGTCCTGCGGATCCACGCCCTCCCGGCGGCACTTGTAGGCCACTGCCCGGTACATGGCGCCGGTGTCCAGGTAGGTGAAACCGAGGCGGGCGGCCAGGGCCCGGGACACGGTGGACTTGCCGCCGCCGGATGGCCCGTCGATGGTGACGATCCTATGGCCGCACATAGCCGAGTTCCTGCAGACATTCGCCCAGGGCGGCGACAAAGCGGCGGTTTTCCGCCTCCGTACCCACGGTGATGCGGATACATTCCGGATAACCGTAGGCCCGCATGGCCCGGACGATCACCCCCTTGTACAGCATGGCCTCGTACAGGCGGGTGGCGTCGCCGCCCACGTCGATGAGGAAGAAATTTGCCTCTGAGGGGTAGGCCCGGCAGCCGAGCCGTGCCACCTCCGCCTGCAGCCAGGCCCGGCCCGACCGGGTGGCCTGCAGGGTCTGGTCGTAGTGGGCCGGATCCACCAATGCCGCCAGGGCCCCGACCTGGGCCACCAGGCTGACGTTGAACGGCTGGCGGACGCGGTGCAGCAGGTCCGCCACCTCGCGGTGCATGACCCCGAAGCCGACCCGCAGGCCGGCCAGGCCGAAGGCCTTGGAAAAGGTGCGCAAGGAGACCACTGCCGGGATGTTGTCCGGCCTGCGGATGCAGTCGAGGATGTCGATGCGCTCGGCCGGATCGACGAAATCCACGTAGGCCTCGTCCACCACCACGATCACCGTCTCCGGCAGGTCGCGCAGGAAACGGGCAAAGGAAGCCCGGTCGATGAGCGTGCCGGTGGGATTGTTCGGGTTGTCGAGGAAGATCAATCGGGTGCGGTCCGTGACCGCGGCCCGGATCGCCGCCAGGTCGTGCCCCATGCCGCGCATGGGGATGATGACGTTCTCGCCGCCGCGCACCTGCACGAACTTCTGGTACATGAGGAACGACGGGTGACTGGTGATCACCGCGTCGCCGGTGGCGACAAAGGCCTTGACCAGGAACTCGATCACCTCGTTGGAGCCGTTGCCGAGCACGATCTCCTCCGGCTCGGCCCCGACCCAGTCGGCCACCGCCCGGGTGAGCGAGTAGCTGGAGCCGTCCGGGTAGCGGTGCAGGTTGCCAAGCATGGCCGCGATCGCCCTGATGGCCGCGGGCGACGGTCCCCAGGGGTTCTCGTTGGAGGCGAGCTTGATGGCGTTGGTCACACCGTACTCCCGCTCGAGCTCGTCCATGGGTTTGCCGGGCGGGTAGGGAACGATGGCCGCAATGTGCGGCTGCACAGGAATCTTCATACTCAGGCCAGGGGCGGTTTGCGGCCGGTGACGCCGGCGCGCTGTTCAAGGTTGTGGGCCGCGCGCAGGAGGATTTCCTCCTGGAAATGGGCCGCCTGCAGTTGCACGCCGATGGGCAGTCCCTGGCTGCTGAAGCCGCAGGGCACGGACATGCCCGGGGTGCCGGCCAGGTTGGCGGACAGGGTGAGGATGTCGGAGAGGTACAGGCTGAGCGGGTCGTCCGCGCCGGCGCCGATCTGCCAGGCCGGGGTGGGCACCACCGGCGAGACGAGCAGGTCGCAGCTGGCGTAGGCCCGGGCGAAGTCCTCCTTGATGAGCGTGCGCACCTGCGAGGCCTTCTTGTAATAGGCGTCGTAATAGCCGGCGGACAGGGCGTAGGTGCCGATCAGGATGCGGCGCTTGACCTCGTCCCCGAACCCCTGCGAGCGCGACCGGTTGTACAGGTCGATGAGCGCCCCGGCGGAGCGGTCGCGATAGCCGTAGCGGACGCCGTCGAAGCGGGCCAGGTTGGAGCTGGCCTCGGCCGGGGCGATCAGGTAGTAGACGGCCACGCAATAGTCGGTGTGCGGCAGGGTCACCTCGACGATCTCGGCCCCGGCCTCCTGGAGCATGGCGATGGCCGCGCGGGCCACCCGCTCCACCTCGGGATCGAGGCCCTGGCCGAAGTACTCCCGCGGCACACCGACCCGCACCCCCTGCAGCCCGTCCTGGAGGGATGCGGTGAAGTCGGGCACCGGCCGGTCAATGGAGGTGGAGTCCAGGGGATCGTGGCCGCAGATGGCGTTCAGCATCAGGGCGCAGTCACGCACGTCCTTGGTCAGCGGCCCCACCTGGTCGAGCGAGGAGGCAAAGGCCACCAGCCCGTAGCGCGACACCCGGCCGTAGGTCGGCTTCAGGCCCACCGTGCCGCAGAGCGAGGCCGGCTGGCGGATGGAGCCGCCGGTGTCCGAGCCGAGCGAGGCCAGGCATTCGTCCGCGGCCACCGCGGCGGCCGAGCCGCCGCTGGAACCGCCGGCCACGTGACCAGGCTTCCAGGGATTCTGCACCACCTGGAAGGCGCAGTGTTCGCTGGTCGAGCCCATGGCGAACTCGTCCATGGCCAGCTTGCCGAGCAGCACCGCGCCCGCCTCGCGCAGCCGGGTGACCACGGTGGCGTCGTAGGGCGCGACAAAGTGCTCGAGCATGCGCGAGCCGCAGGTGGTGGGCAGATCGGTGGTGCAGAGCACGTCCTTGAGGGCCAGCGGCAGGCCGCACAGCGGACCGCCGCGACCGGCGGCGCGGGCCGCGTCGGCGGCTTCGGCCTGGCGCAGCGCCCCTTGGCGGTCCAGCGACAGGAAGGCGCGCACGGTCGGTTCGACACTGTCGATGCGTTCGAGTACGGCCTCGGTCAGGCGCACGGCGGTGAGGTCACCCGCCACCAGGCGCTGCTGCGCCTCGTGCAGGGTCAGGGAATGAAGGTCCATAGTCTGCTTCTGGAAAATGGTTGTCCCGGTTCGATCTCAGCCGATGATCCGGGGCACGACGAAGGCCTCGTCGTTGCATTCGGGGGCGTTGGCCAGGGCCTGCTCACGGGGCAGCGACGGCCGGACCGCATCCTCGCGGAAGGCGTTGACCACCGCCTGGGTGTGGGTGGTGGGCGCCACGCCGGTGGTGTCCAGTTCATCCAGCTTGGCCACGTAGGACAGGATGCTGTCCAGGTGGCCGGTCATGCGCGCCACTTCGTCGTCGGACAGTTCCAGGCGGGCCAGAGCGGCGACGCGCCGCACTTCGTCTCGGGTGATCTTCATGGTCTCGGTCAGGGAAGGGTGGTGTCGGGACAGCCGCTGGCCGCCCGGAAACAACGGGTTCCGGTTTATACAGCGTCCCGGGCAAAAGGACAACCCCGCAGGCAGGCGCAACGGTCAGCACGGGCGCTCCGATCGGGCCGGCAGGGATCCGGCTACGGCAGGTTCCACCAGTTGCGCGCCCAGGTGATCGCCTGGTCGATGCCGTCGCTTGGCGCGGCATCCCGGAGCAGGCGCCCTTCTGCCCCGGGCGGTAGGAACACCGGGTGATCGGCGGCGAGCGGGCCGCCGCGCAGCTCGGTGAGCGCCGCCAGGGTACCGGTGCGCATGTTGTCCAGATCGTAGCCGCCCTCGAGGACGAGCAGCAGGCGGCCGTTGCAGACCTCCCCGGCCAGTTGGACCAGCCGCCGGGTCAGGCAGGCGATGCCGGCCGGGGTGAGGCGCATCGAGCCCACCGGGTCACCGGCCATGCAGTCGAAGCCGCAGGAAACGAGCACCAGGTCCGGCCGGAAAAGCCGGCCGATGGGCACGAACAGGGTCTCCATGACCCGGGCGTACTCGGCGTCACCATGGCCGGAGAGGAGCGGCACATTGACCGTGAACCCTTGGCCGTTGCCCTCGCCGGTCTCCATCAGGGCGCCGCTGCCCGGGTAGAGCGGGTACTGGTGGACCGAGCAGTAGAGCACCTCCGCCTCGCGGGCGAAGCTGTGCTGGAGACCGTTGCCGTGGTGCACGTCCCAGTCGACGATCAGCACCCGTTCATAACCGAGGTGCCGGCGCGCCCAGCGGGCGCCGATGGCGACGTTGTTGAACAGGCAAAAGCCCATGGCCTGGTCGCGCTCGGCATGGTGGCCCGGGGGGCGGACCAGGCAGAACCCGTTGTCGATCTCACCGCGGTGGAGTCGCCCGATGCCATCGATCACCGCCCCGGCTGCGAGCAGGGCCGCTGCGTACGAGTCGTTCGAGGTGCGGGTGTCGGCGTCCAGGTAGAAGGCGGTGTGGGCGGCGGTGGCTGCCACGGTCTGGATGTGGTCAGAACTGTGATTGGCCGCAACCGCCTCGATCGGCGCCGCCTCGAACCGGGGAAGGACGAGTTGGCCTGCGACCTCGGGCCGGTTCAGTTCGGCAAAGACGGCCTGCAATCGTTCCGGCGATTCGAGATGATCCCGACCGGTCCGGTGCGCCAGAAACATCGGGTCACGATAGACGGCGGTGCGGCGCATCAGCGCTCCCTCCGCCAGGTGAGCACTTCGTCTTCGGTGAACAGCAGGTCCAGCGGCATGTCATGGGGCAGAACCGGGAGCCGCTCGACAAGCTGGACGGCAAACCCAAGGCCGACCCGCAGGGCCCCGGGGGCTTCGAGGGCGAGGAACCGGTCGTAAAAGCCGCCGCCGTAACCGAGCCGATGGCCCTCCCGGTCAAAGGCCGCCCCGGGCAGGATGACCAGGTCGATGGTCGCGGGATCGAGCGCGGCCTGCTCGACCAGGTCGCGGCGGGGTTCGGCTATACCCAGGTAGCCCGGCTCCAGGTCGCGGTCCGGATCGGTGATGCGCACCATGCGCAGGCGGGAAACGGCCGGCAGGGTCAGCGGCGCGCCAACGGTTTTTCCGGCCCGCAGACAGGCGCGCAGCAGTGGCCCGGTGGCCACCTCGCTGCGGAAGCTGCAGTACAGGCAGCAGGTGGTGCAGGCAGCGAACACCGGGTGGGTGGTCAGCGCCCGGGTTATCCGCTCGCTGCGGCCGATCCGTTCCGCCGGGGAAAGATCGTCCCGGCGGGCCAGGGCCTGACGCCGCCACCGCTGCCGGGCGTTTTCCATATCCTTGTTCCCCATGGGCTCTCGTCGATTGCAACAAAAAAGGGCGGCACCCGCACCACGGACGCCGCCCCCATTGACCGGAAAGGCCTGACCGCTTACATGGGCAGGATCAGCTTGTTGGAATCCTCGTTCCAGGAAACCACCAGGTACCAGAGAAAGGCGAACAGGGCGATGAGGCCCAGGGTCCAGCCGTAGCCCATCACGTCCGGCAGGTAGACATACTTGCCGAGCCAGCCGTTCTGCTCGACTTCGAAGGCATCGAACCAGGCGACCATGAGCGAATTGGAGACGGCGAAGAACGGCACCACCAGCCACAACTTGATCTGGCCCTCGCCGACCCGCCACAGGGTGCCGGAACCGCAGCCGCCGGCGAACATGGCGCCCAAACCGAAGATGAAGCCGCCAACCACGCCGCCCCAGCCGAAGGTGCCGCGCACGTAGTTCATCGGATCGAGTACCGGCTCGCCTTCCAGCCGGGTGGGTACGCCGTACTTGAGGATGGCGGCGCCGATGGCGACGATGACGATGGACAGGGCCACGGACTTGGCCATCTTGCAGTCACCGGTCATGTGCGGCTCGCGGAAGCCCTGGATCATGCACCAGCGGCCGCGCTGCATGGTGTAGCCGAGCCCCACGGCGATGAGCAGGATGCCGGACAGGGAATTGATGTACTCCACGTAGTCGTCCCCGTCGAAAAGGGCGTACCAGCGGGCGGCCCAGATCACCGCGCCCAGCCCGGCCAGGCCCAGCACCCACTGGATGGCAGCGGGCACTTCGAGGGTGAAGGAACCGCCGCCGCCCCAGCTGATGTGCTCCATTTCCTTGTAGAGCAGCCACAGGCCGAGAATGACGCCGGGAATCAGGCCAACCCACATGGCGAAGCCGTTGGCCGCCAGGTTGCCGATGGCGTTGTACATGCCGCCGACGTTACAGCCGCCGGCCAAGGCTGCACCGATACCCATGAGGATACCGGCGATGACCGCCTTGACGTACTCGCGGATCGGCGGAAAGCGGAGGGCGAACTGTCCGCCGAGGCAGGCGGAGATGAAGGCGCCGCCGATGAAGCCCAGACCGATCACCGAGCCGGTGTTGAACAGCATCGACTTGGTCAGGATGGATGCGCCGTCCTCATCGACAAAGCCGGCCAACTCGGCCAGGTCACCGTTGAAGATACCGCCCTGCCAGAGGATCCAGTCGCCCCAGTTGCGGAATGCGCCCACCGCCCCCCAGGGACGCCACCACGCCATGATGAGAATACTGAGCAGGGCGACGACGATGCCGGTCCGCGTCGGGCTCCACTCCTCCTGGCAGAACGCCTTGATGAACTCTTTGATTTTCTGCCATAAAATCTTTAAATCTTCCATCCTGCAGCCTCCTTTCACCTAAAAATGAACGTTCATTCACTCACACCGATCGTGCCAACTAGGCAGAATTCGCCATAAATTCGCCTAAACTACCTGCGCCTCGGGCGTTTGTCAACAACAGCCACACCTCCGACAGAGGGCCTTTTCCATTTTTCTTTTTCCGACAATAGAGGGAGTTATTCGTCCGCCGGCCCCATTTGTCCGTCTTGTTTCTATCTTGACAACACCTGTATTCCTCTATAAACTAAGTTGTCTTTTTTTCATGTATAAAAGAGTTTTTCAACCAGGTACTTTCGAAAGGAGAACAAAATGAGTGACGTGAAAGTTGCCCCTGATGGTCTGGCGGTCGCCTCGGTACTGGACGCACGCGGTTTGAGCTGCCCCATGCCCCTGCTCCGCACCAAGAAAGAGATCGGCAAAATCAAGAGCGGTGAAATTCTCCACGTGCAGGGAACCGACCCCGGCTCGCGCAACGACATCCCGGGCTGGTGCGAGCGCGCCGGTCACGAGTATCTGGGCGAGAAGGAAGAGTCCGGCTACATCAGCTTTTTCATCAAGAAAGGCTGATCACCCGCCACCACGACTCTTCTGAAGGAGGAACACGCCCATGGCTGCCGATCCGAACAAACTCGGGATATTTGTTACAAGTCCCCAGCACATGCGTCACATCCTCGGGCTCACCAAAGCAGCGGTGCGCGCCGGGAAAAAGGTAATGGTCTTCTTTACCTTCAAATCCATTCATCTGACCAAGGACCCCCGCTTCGCTGAACTGACCCAGTTGTGCGCCGTCGAGGACATCGCCATCTGCGCCGACAGTTATATCTGTGAAGGGTTCGACAACGTCAACGATATCCCCCGCGGCCTGATCGACAAGCAGATGCGCACCCAGGCTTTCCATGGCGCCATTCTCGACGAATGCGCCAAGTATATCGTCATGTAAGGAGAAGCGGACATGGAATCATTGAAAGTGTACATCCTGATAGCCAACCGCGTCTACAACGACGGTATCCGTTCCGGTCTGGGCCTGGCCGTGGAGAACCACTACGCCTTCCCGGTGATAATGAACGGTGAGTTTCCTCGTTTTTCCAACTATATGTCGGAAAACATCGCTTGGATTTCCGACATGGAAGGCCAGGTGTTCAGCTGCGGCGCCGATGCCCCCACCGACCTGCCGGAAGGCACCGAGATCGCCAACATCAGCCTGGAAGAACTGGGCGAGCGGATGCGCGAGGCGGATTTCATCATTCCCTACGGGCTTCCCAAACAATCCCACGAGCCGCCGGCTGCGTGCAGCGAATAGGAGGAATGAACCATGAGTGGTGAAACCATGAAGATACTGCAGGTTTACAGGTCGGAGCCCACCGAGGACGTCAAGAAACTGGTCGAGATTCTCAACCGCGACCGGACGGCTGACGAATTCCGTCTCTACGTCGGTGAGCCGAACTACGATGTTCTCGTTCAGAAAATCTTCGCCAACGACAAGACTGTCTGCTGGTGGTAAGCGCTGTACCTCCCCTGTCCGGGGAATGAAGAACCCTGCCACGCCTGTGGCAGGGTTCTTTTCGTTTCTCGCCTCAGTCTTCTCCCACCCCGCCAGACAGACACCTCATCACCCGGTCATGGAATTGTGGCCGGAACGACCGGATGCGCATGTTCTCCCTGCCGGGATGAACGCGATTGGTGAGCAGCACCACCACCACCTGTCCCTCGGGGTCGATCCAGAACGAGGTGCCGGTGAATCCCAGATGACCGACGCTGCGCGCCGGGAACAGGCTGCCGCTGCTTGAAGCACCAACCGTCGGCGTATCCAGGCCGAGTGCCCAGGTGGCGTTGGCCAACCGCCGGGTGAGCGCGGTACGGATGAGCGGGGTCGGCAGGTGCGGATGTTCGACCCTGCCCTGCCAGAGATCGAGCAGCCATTCGCACAGGCTGAGCACCCCGTGGAGTGTCCCGAACAGACCGGCATGGCCGGCGACCCCGCCCATCAGCCAGGCGTGCTCATCGTGTACCTCGCCCTGCAGCACCCGGCCGCGCCAGGGACAGTCCTCGGTGGCCGCGATACACTGCCGCTCCACCGGCAGGGATTGGTCCAGGGGGAGGAAAAAAATATCCCGGGTCAAACCGAGCCGCCCTGTGATAAGTGCGCGAAAACTGACCGGCAGCGATTGACCGGTGCAGTGTTCGAGCACATGACCGAGCAGTATGAATCCCAGGTCGCTGTACCGGCTCTCACTGCCAGGCGGATAGGCCAGCGGCTCATCAATCACTCGCTCGAGCAGTTGAGCCTTGCTCCGTTGCCCGGATTCTCTCTCCATTTCCCGGAAGTAGGGCCGGTACGGCAGCATGCCGCTGCTGTGGTTGAGCAACTGCCACAGGCGCAGCGATTTTTTTTCCGCGGGAAGGGGCCCGGGAAAGACCCGGGCCAGGGTGTCCTCCAGGCGCAACCGGCCCTGACCTATCAATGCAAGAGTGAGAAGCACGGTGCAGAGCGGCTTGGTAAGTGAAGCCAGATCGAACAGGGTTTCCTCCGTCACCGCCTGTCCCGAACCATCGCTGCGGGTGTGACCGATGGCGCAGCGGGCGCGCGCAGACCCCCTTTGCCCGCCGATACTGACCCCGGCCGCGACTGCGCTGCAGACCCCCTCGGCCAACCCCTGCCGGCAAACCGCTTCCAGTACGGTATTTATTTGATTTTTCATCGTTCCCGTGGCCCCGGCAGGTAAATATTTATTTGAAATTTTCAGTCTTTTCGAGTAGTTTTAAACGGTTTTCAAATCCTTGAAAAATATGCCGAAAAAGTGTGCAAACCACTGTTAACCAGTTGTTGAAAACCCCGCCAGCCCAGAATTTTTCCAAGCATCAAGACTGAGCGAACAACACCCTCAACACAAAAAAATCTTTTATATTCATAACATATATCTTCTTTCCACAAACTCACAGCGATAACACCAACAATTCTTTCTCTAAAAAAGGATGCTATTATGGGGTTTTACTTCAACATCGGCAGGGAAGACCTGCTCCGTGCGGTCAGTGCCCAGCAAAACATCACCGGCAAGAAAGGAACCCTGGCCATCCTCGCCAACGTCCTGCTCGAGGTCAAACCGGACCACCTGGTCGTCACCGGCACGGATATGGACATCGGTCTCAAGCAGATCGTTCCCGCCGAGGTGATGGAAACCGGCACCCTTACCTTGCCGGCCAAAAAACTCTTCGAACTGGCCAGGGAATCCGGATCCACGGTCATCAGCTTCAAGGAGATGGACAACAACTGGGTGGAGATCACCGCCGGACCGAGCTGTTACCGGCTCGCCGGCATGGTGGCGGACGAATTTCCCCAGTTTCCCGCCTACGACGAAAGCGCCATGGTCGAGATCGACAGTGCAGTGATGGCTGACCTAGTGGACAAAACCGTGTTTTCCATTGCCCTGGACAAGGAGAACATGTTCACCCTGACCGCCGCGCTCCTGGAAAAATTCAAGGAAAACGAAGAGACCTTCCTGAAAATGATTTCTTCGGACGGGCACCGGTTGACCATCATGACCAGGGAGGTGGCTGCGGCCGTCGACAACCTGCAGCTCAAGCCGCTCACCCTCATTCCCCGCCGGGGCATTCAGGAAATCCGCAAGTTCTGCGAGAACAGGAGTAGTTTCCTTTTCGGCGTGGAGGAAAAGCAGGCAGTGCTCAAAAGCAATGAATCGCTCCTGGTCATCCGCCTGATGGAAGGTGATTTTCCCGATTTCCAGGGACTGCTCAATGCCCTCACCAGGGAAAATACCATCCGTATCGACCGCAACCGTTTTCTCGAGAGCCTGAAGCGGATCAACCTGTTCACCGAGGATATGTTCCACGCCATCAGGATGGAGGTGAACGGCACCACCATGGTGCTCACCTCGCAGAACGCCGATTTCGGCTCGGCCCGGGACGAATTCTCTGTCGAATACGACGGCGAACCGCTGGTGCTCGGGTTCAACTGCCGCTATTTCATCGAGACCCTGCAGGTGATGGAGGGCGACTCGATCTGTGCGAGCATCAATACCCAGGAGAGTCCCTGCATGATCACCTCGGACGAGGACAAGGGCTTTCTCAGCGTCATCATGCCCATGAAGTTGTAGCATCCGGCGGGCCGGAACGCCGTCCCCCCGCTGTGCGCCGGATTCCGGCAATTGGTTGGACAATTCAGCACAAAGGAAGACCGTGAGTGAGTTAACGAAAGATTCGTATGGAGCGGAACAGATCAAGGTTCTCGACGGCCTGGAGGCTGTCCGCAAACGACCGTCCATGTACATCGGCAACACCGCCGAGGAGGGGCTGCACCATCTCATCTACGAGGTGGTGGACAACTCCATCGACGAGGCCCTGGCCGGCCACTGTGACACCATCAGCGTCATCATCCACGAGGACGACGGGGTCACGGTGGTGGACAACGGCCGCGGTATTCCGGTGGACATGCACCCCACCGAGAACATGTCCGCCCTGGAACTGGTCATGACCACCCTGCACGCGGGCGGCAAGTTCGACCATTCCACCTACAAGGTGTCGGGTGGCCTGCACGGGGTCGGCGTGAGCGTGGTCAACGCCCTGAGCAGCCGGATGGTGGCCGAGGTTCGGCGCAACGGCAATGTCTATCGCCAGACCTACGAGTACGGCGTCCGCGCCAGCGATCTCGAGGAGGTGGGCACCAGTGAGGCCACCGGCACCCGGATCACCTTTTTCCCGGACCCGGAAATTTTCACCGAAACCACGGTGTTCAAATACGAGATCGTCAAGACCCGGCTGCGCGAACTCGCCTTCCTCAACCGCAACATCCGCATCACCCTCAAGGACGAACGCGACGGCGCCGAGGACGTTTTTTACTACGACGGCGGCATCGTTTCCTATGTCACCTACCTGAACCGCAACCGCACCCCGGTGCACGCCGAGCCCATTTTCATCACCGGTGAGCGGGACAATGTCCAGGTGGAGGTCTGTTTCCAGTATTTCGACGGCTACTCGGAGCGGCTCTTTTCCTATGTGAACAACATCAACACCCGTGAGGGCGGCACGCACGTGGCCGGCTTCCGCGCCGCGCTCACCAAGTGCATCAACCGCTATGCCAGCGACGACGTGGTGCCCAAAAACCTCAAGGAAAAAATGGGCGGCGACGACGTGCGCGAAGGGCTGACCTGCATCGTCAGCGTGCGCGTGCCCAACCCCCAGTTCGAAGGCCAGACCAAGGGAAAACTCGGCAACTCGGAGGTCAAATCCATTGTCGAAACCCTGTGCAACGAGAAACTGGCCGCCTACCTGGAGCAGAATCCCGGGGTGGCCCGCGCCATCCTCGGCAAGGTGGTGGAGGCGGCCCGGGCGCGGGACGCGGCCCGCAAGGCCCGCGACCTCTCCCGCAAGAAGGGCAGCCTGTCGGTGATGATGGCCGGCAAACTGGCCGAGTGCCAGAGCCGCATCCCGGCGGAACGCGAGTTGTTCATCGTCGAGGGTGATTCGGCCGGCGGTTCGGCCAAACAGGGCCGCGACCGGGCCATCCAGGCCATCCTGCCCCTGCGCGGCAAAATCATGAACGTGGAGAAGGCGCGCTTCGACAAGATTCTCGGCTCCGAGGAGATCAAACAGCTGGTCGCCTCCCTCGGCACCGGCATCGGCAGCGAGGAATTCGACCTGGACAAACTCCGCTACCACAAGGTCATCATCATGACCGACGCGGATGTCGACGGCGCCCATATCCGCACCCTGCTGCTCACCTTCTTCTACCGGCAGATGCTGCCGCTCATCGAAAACGGGCACATCTACATCGGCCAGCCACCCCTTTTCCGGCTCGGCAAGGGTAAGAAGGAACAGTACTTCCTCAACGAGGAATCCCTCAATAGCCACCTTTTTTCCCAGGCCAGCCAGCTCATGCAGATCCACACGGACAGGGGCTGGGTGATCGCCGACGACGAAATGGTCGATCTGCTGCGCAAGCTTTCGGCCTTTGAAAAGGTCGTCGAGCACCTGGAGCGGTACAACCTGCCCGAAGCCCTGACCCTGTTTCTGCTCGCCGGCAAGGTGCATTCGGCCCTGCAGTTCGAGAACCGGGATTTTGTCGAGGGTCTGCGCGACCAGTTGCGGCAGCGCACCCAGACCGGCGCGGTGCGCCCCTGTCCCTGGCGGCCGAGCTGCTGGGAGTTCGAGGCGGTCAACCAGGCGCACATGGCCAGTGTCATCGGTCCCAATATCCCGCTCATCGCCGAGTACCGGCACGCCCTGGAACTGTACCGGACCGTGGCCCCCTGCCTGGGCGTCACCTTCCGCCTGGTGCGCACCGCGGCCGCAGGCGCCGGGCCCGAGCAGACCACCGACAACTGGCACCGGTTGATGGAGATGATCCGGGAAGAGACCTTCAAGGGCAGCCATCTGCAGCGCTACAAGGGTCTGGGCGAAATGAACCCGGAACAGCTGTGGGACACCACCATGAACCCGGCCAACCGGACCCTGGTGCAGGTGCGCATCGACGACCTGGACGTCACCGACGACATGTTCACCACCCTCATGGGGGACAAGGTCGAACCGCGCCGGGACTTCATCCAGAATCACGCCCTGGAAGTGGCGGACCTGGACATCTGAACAGGTCGCCGGCTAACCTCTTCGCCCCCTTCCGGGCACCACGCAGGTTGAGAGAATGACAGAACAGCAAGCAGAAACCAATCAGCAGCCGACCATCCCGATCGAACGGGAGCTGCGCCGGTCCTACCTGGACTACGCCATGTCGGTGATCATCGGCCGTGCCCTGCCGGATGTGCGCGACGGCCTCAAGCCGGTCCACCGCCGCACCCTGTTCGCCATGCGGGAACTGGGCAACACCTACAACCGGCCCTACATCAAGTCGGCCCGCATCGTCGGTGACGTCATCGGTAAGTTCCATCCGCACGGCGACACCGCCGCCTACAACACCCTGGTGCGCATGGCCCAGGACTTCTCCATGCGCTATCCGCTGGTGGACGGCCAGGGCAACTTCGGCTCCATGGACGGCGACTCGGCCGCGGCCATGCGCTACACCGAGGCGCGCATGACCCGGCTCGACCAGGAACTGGTCAGCGACCTGGACAAGGAGACGGTCGATTTTGTTCCCAACTACGACAACTCCCTGCTCGAGCCCTCGGTCCTGCCGTCGCGCATCCCCAACATCCTGGTCAACGGCTCCGAGGGCATCGCCGTTGGCATGGCCACCAAGATCCCGCCGCACAACCTCACCGAGGTGATCAACGGCCTGATCGCCCTGGTGGAGAACCCGGCCATCACCGTACACGAACTGATGGCCCACATCAGTGGCCCGGATTTCCCCACCGGCGCCTTCATCTGCGGCCGGGCCGGCATCCGCGAGGCCTACGAGACCGGTCGCGGCATCATCGTGCTGCGCTCCAAGACCCATGTCGAGCAGCGCGGCGCCCACGGCGAGTCCATCGTCATCACCGAGATTCCCTACCAGCAGAACAAGGCGACCCTGGTGGAGAAGATCGCCCTGCTCGTCAAGGAAAAGCGGATCACCTCGATCCTCGAGATCCGCGACGAGTCCGACCGCCACGGGGTGCGGGTGGTGCTCGACTTGCGCAAGGACGAGATCCCGGAGGTGGTCATCAACCAGCTCTACAAGATGACCCCCCTGCAGCGCAGCTTCGGCATCATCCTGCTGTGCATCGTCAACAACAAACCGGAGATTTTGAACCTCAAGCAGATTCTCCAGCATTTCCTCGCCCATCGCCGCACCGTGGTCTACCGCCGCACCGCTTTCGAACTGCGCAAGGCCCAGGAGCGGGCTCACATCCTCGAGGGCTTGAAGATCGCCATCAGCAACCTGGACGAGGTGGTGGCGCTGATCCGCGCCGCCGCCAGCCCGGCCGAGGCCAAGCAGGGGCTGATGGAGCGGTTCGAACTCTCCGAGATCCAGGCCCAGACCATCCTGGACATGCGCCTGCAGCGTCTCACCGGACTGGAACGCGACAAGATCATCAGCGATTACGAGGAGATCATCGCCCGCATCGCGTGGCTGGAGCAGGTTTTGGCGGACGATGGTCTGGTGCTTGAGATCATCCGCGAGGAATTCGAGAAGATCCGCGACGAGTACGGCGACACCCGGCGCACCGAGATCATCGACGCCCCGGACGAGATCCTGCCCGAGGACCTGATCGCCCCGGAGGAGATGGTGGTCACCGTGTCCCACGCCGGCTACATCAAGCGCAACCCGCTCACCCTCTATCGGGCGCAACGCCGGGGCGGCAAGGGGGTCATGGGCATGACCACCCTGGAGGACGATTTCGTCACCAGCCTGTACACCGCCTCGGCCCTGGACACCTTCCTGTTCTTCACCAACCGCGGCCGGGTGTTCTGGCGCAAGGTCTACGAACTGCCGCTGGCCGGCCGCGCCGCCCGCGGCAAGGCCATCGTCAACCTGCTGGAGTTGGGCGAGGGGGAGAAGGTGGCGGCCATCCTGCCGGTGGCCGACCTGGCCAATGCCGACGACAACCTCTCGGTGCTCACCGTGACCAAGCAGGGCCGGGTGAAAAAAACTTTTATTTCCGAGTACAAACGACCCATCCGCAAAGGCAAGTTCGGCCTCACCATTCGCGAGGACGACGAAATTCTGTCCGCGGCGATCACCTCCGGGGACGACGAAATTTTCCTGGTGACCCGGATGGGCCTGTCCATTCATTTCCACGAGTCCGAAGTCCGTGCCATGGGCCGGCTCGCGGCCGGGGTCAAGGGGATCAGCCTGGGCGAGGACGATACGGTGGTCGGGGTGGCGGTGCTGAAAAGCGACGATTCCATCCTCACCGTCACCGAGCGGGGCTACGGCAAGCGCACCGCGGTGGCCGAATACCGGCTGCAGGCCCGGGGCGGCAAGGGCGTGTTCACGATCAAGACGAGCGAGCGCAACGGCTACGTGGTCGGCGTGCTGCCGGTGGTCGACGAGGACCAGGTGATGCTGGTGGCCAACTCCGGCAAGGTGATCCGCATGCCCATGGACACGGTCCGCCTGATCGGCCGGAACACCCAGGGGGTCCGCCTGATCAACCTGGAAGAGGACGAACTCGTGGTCGATCTGTCCATGCTGGCCCGCGAGGAAGGGGTGGATGACGACACCGCTACAGGGGAGGAGGAGTATGAAGATTGACAAGGTGGCCATGATCGGCGCCGGCAGCTGGGGCACGGCCCTGGCCCTGGTGCTGGCGCGCAAAAACATCCGGGTCGCGCTTTGGGACAGGGACGCGGACCACATCGCCAACCTCGTTCGCGACCGGGAGAACAAACGGCACCAGCCCGATCACCCCTTCCCGGAATCCCTGGAGGTGACCGACGACCTGGGCGCGGCGGTGCAGGGGGCGGGTTGCGTGGTCATGGTGGTGCCCTCGCACGGCTACCGCGCAGTCTTCCGCGAACTCTGGCCGCAGCTCTCCGACGGTACCCTGGTGGTGTCCGCGGTCAAGGGTATCGAGGTGGACAGCGGCATGACCATGACCGAGATCATGGACGAGGAAAACAAGGGGCGCAAGCGCCTTCATTTCTGCGTGCTCAGCGGCCCGAGCTTCGCCGCCGAGGTGGCCGACTGCCAGCCCACGGCGGTGACCGCGGCCTGTGTGGACCCGGAGGCGGCGGAGCAGGTGCAGCAACTGTTCGCGGCCGAGTATTTCCGCGTCTACGCCGCCAGCGATGTCAAGGGGCTGGAGATCAGCAGCGCCATGAAGAACGTCATCGCCATCGGCGCCGGCATCTGCGACGGGTTGGGCTACGGCCTCAACACCCGCGCTGCCCTGATCACCCGCGGGCTGGCGGAAATCGCCCGCATGGGCGTGGCCATGGGCGCCCAGCCGCAGACCTTTGCCGGCCTGGGCGGTCTCGGCGACCTGGTGCTCACCTGCACCGGCGATCTCAGCCGCAACCGTACCGTGGGTTTGAAGCTTGGCTCGGGACAGACCCTGGAGGAGGTGCTGGCCCAGATGACCATGGTGGCGGAGGGGGTGAAGACCACCCGCTCCTGCTACCATCTCGCCCGCCGTCTGGGGGTGGAGATGCCGATCCTGGAGCAGATGTACCAGGTGCTCTACAACGGCAAGCGGTGCGAAGACGCGGTTCGTGACCTGTTTCAGCGCGGATTGAAAAAGGAAAACGGCTGAACCGTTTCCGGGGGGAAAACACAGGGGGGACAGCCGCAGCTGTCCCCCCTTTTTTGTATTCAGATTTTCTCGCTGGACCAGTCGTTGTGCTCGAACTCGCTGTGGTCGGGCTTGGGCGGCTTGATTTCGGCCATCCGCTGGCGCAGCCAGACCTGCACCTTGGCGAACTCGGCCGCGAACTGGGCCAAGGCCAGGCCGCGGTGGCTGACCGCGCTTTTTTCGGCCATGGACACCTCGGCAAAGGTCTTGCCAAACGGTGGAAAGAAGAACACCGGGTCGTAGCCGAACCCGGACTCGCCCCGCCGTTCGGTGGTGATTTCGCCGTCGCAGCGCCCCTCCCAGGTCAGGGCCGGCCCGGCCGGGGTGGCCAGGGAGAGCACGCAGACGAAGTGGGCGGCGCGGTTGGCCTGCCCGGCCATCTCGCCGAGCAGTTTTTCGCAGTTGTCCCAGTCGGTCGCCCCGGGGCCGGCATAGCGGGCCGAGTACACGCCCGGCCGGCCGTCCAGGGCGTCGACCACCAGGCCGGAGTCGTCGGCCAGGCAGGGCAGGCCGAGCACCTTGGCGTAGTGCAGGGCCTTCTTGTAGGCGTTGTCATCAAAGGTGGCGCCGTCCTCCACCGCCTCGGGCATGGGTCCGAAATCGGCCAGCGACTGGACCGTGACCGGGAAGTCCTTGAGCAGTTCATTGATTTCTTTGAGTTTGTTCAGGTTGCTGGTGGCCAGCACAAGCAGGGAATCCATGGTGTTCCTCGTTCCTGTTGTCGTTTACGGGGGAAAGGGGGCAGTGGTGCCCGAATGGTTGGCGGATGTTCCGGGGATCAGGCGGCGGTCCGGGAGGACTGTTTTCTGCGCTGCCGGCGCAGCTGGCGGTCGTACCGCTCCTGCTCGCTGTAGATGCAGCCGCAGTAGGGCTGGCGGTACAGCCCCAGCCGGATGGAGTCGTCGATGCCCTGCTGCCAGCCCGTGCGGTAGTCCTCGTAATGAAAGAGCATATCGTACCGATCGGCCAGCGCCGCGCATTTGTCGACCAACAACCGGTGGTTCTGGTAGCGGGAGTAGAGCAGGGTCGTGGTGAAGGCGTCGTAGCCGCCGGCCACCGCCGCCTGCACGGTCCGCTCGAGCCGCAGGTCGTAGCAGAGCGGGCAGCGCTCCTGCTCGTGGAACACGACCGTACGGAGGAAGTCGGTGAGCCCGTAGTGTTCGTCCACCTCCACCGGGAAACCGGCACCCTCGGCAAACTGCTGCAGCGCCTCCATGCGCCGGCGGAACTCCTGGTACGGGTGGATGTTCGGGTTGTGAAACAGTCCGGTCACCGCATGTCCCTGTTCGCGCAGCCGCGCCAGCGGGTAGACGGCGCAGGGGCCGCAGCAGACGTGCAGGAGAATGCGCATCACTTCACCTTGTAGTGCTTGGGGTCGATGCCGTAGTTGTGAATCTTGTAGTTGATGATCCGCAGGCTGGTATCCAGGCTTTTGGCCGCCCTGGTCTGGTTGCCGTTGTTTCGCTTCAGTGCGTCAATAATAAGTTCGCGCTCGAAATTTTCAACGGCCGTGGCCAGTGACAGCGGTTTACCCGGGTGGACGCTGTCCCCGCTCTGCAGCGAGGGCGGCAGGTGGATGGACTGGATGGCCGGCCCGTCGCAGATGAGCACCGCCCGCTCCATGCAGTTCTGCAGTTCGCGCACGTTGCCGGGCCAGTGGTACTGGATGAGCAGGTCGATGGCCGGGGTGGAGATGCGGGTGATCTCCTTGCCGTTTTCGCGGGAGTATTTTTCCAGGAAATACTCGGCCAGGAGCAGGATGTCGGTGCGCCGTTCGCGCAGCGGCGGCAGGTAGACCGGGAAGACGTTGAGTCGGTAGTAGAGATCTTCACGGAAGGCCCCCTCCTGCACCGCTTTTTCCAGGTCGCGGTTGGTGGCCGCCACCAGGCGGATGTCCGCGGTCATGAGTTTGGGCGAGCCGAGCCGCTGGAAGGTCCGCTCCTGGATGACGTTGAGCAGCTTCAGTTGCACCGGCTGGCTGATCTCGCCGATCTCGTCAAGGAACAGGGTGCCACCCTCGGCCAGTTCGAACCGGCCTTTCTTGCTCTCCACCGCGCCGGTGAAGGCCCCCTTTTCATGGCCGAACAATTCGCTCTCCAACAGCGTTTCCGGCAGGGCCGAGCAGTTGACCACCACGAAGGGGCCGGCGGCCCGGCCGGAATTGTGGTGCAGGGCCCGGGCCACCAGGGTCTTGCCGGTGCCGGACTCGCCGCGCAGCAGCACCGTGGCGTTGGAGTCGGCCACCCGGTGGACCATGTCGAACACCTCCTGCATGCGCGAGGAGTTGCCGATGATTTCCTCGATGCGGTTGCGGGCCGAGAGTTCCCGGCGCAGCTTGCGGTTTTCCTGGTGCAGGGCCTCCCGCTCCTCGTTGACCCGCTGGATGCGCTGCACGGTCTCGGCGATCAGCCGGCTGACCACGGTGAGAAAGCGGAGATCCTGCTCGGATTCGCTGCCGAATCCACCGGCATACACCCGGTCGATGGACAGGGCGCCGATGGAGTGCTGGTCGGCGATGATCGGCACGCACAGGAAGCTGCTCTTCTTTTTGCGCTCGTCGCCGCGGGTGCGGGTGCGGTTGAGGAACAGCGGTTCGTCGCCGATCTGCGGCACGAGGATGGGCTCGCCGGTGGCCACCACCTTGCCGGTAATGCCTTCGCCCAGCTTGTAGCGGCCGCGGCGCTTGGCCTCGGCGCTGATGCCGTGCGCCACCTCGATCTCCAGTTCTCCGGTGGTCGGGTTGACGATGGTGATGGTGCCGTTGTCCATGCCCATCCACTCGGCCAGGCTCGAGACCACCTTTTCCAGGCAGTCCTGCAGGTTGGAGGCCGAGGCCAGGTGGCGGGTGATCTCATAGAGACAGGACAGGTTACGGAATTCGATATCCTGCTGCTGGTCAATGCTGCCGGTTGCTTTCATCGCTGGCCGTTGAGGTGCCTGTTGACAGTGTTTCCGTATGATGGTACCTTCCCACGCTCATGGAGGGATGGCCGAGTGGTTTAAGGCGGCGGTCTTGAAAACCGTTGTACGAAAGTACCGTGGGTTCGAATCCTACTCCCTCCGCCAGAAACCCGAGACGGCAGCAAAGGAGAGATGACCGAGTAGGCCGATGGTGCTCGCCTGCTAAGCGAGTGTGGGGGTTATACTCCACCGAGGGTTCGAATCCCTCTCTCTCCGCCATATAGAAAAAGGCTGGTTGGCTTGCCAACCAGCCTTTTTTGTTCTCCAAGGCGGGTCCGGTTCTCGTCGCGAGACGGGTCGCATGCTCGTTTCCGACAGTTTTGTACCATATCCCTGTGGGTTTTACCACGCCTGTCTGACAAAAATCGTCAACTGTACGGTTTGTCTTGTTGCAATAGTGTCAGGGGATGAATCGACCGGCCCCGACCTGTCCCAACGGTGATGGCGTCGAGACGGGGGGCACTCAGGCGGCCAGCAGATCCCGCCAGTCGGCGAACAGGTGGAAGGGAAAATGCGGCCAGGCGTGGACCGTGGCCGTGTCCCGGCCCCAGGCGCGCAGCTGGTTGCGGCCGGTGAAGATGCGGTCGCGGCTGGTGACGATTTTTTTGGTATAGATGTCCCGGACCGGGGGCGCGGCCAGGACGGCGGCGCGGAAGGCGGCCATTTCCTCGCGCAGTGCGGCCATCGCTCGGCGCGGCCGGCTGGCGAGAAAGCGGCTATGTTGGGCGGGATCATCGAACATGTTGGCGTAGAAGGTGTCCAGCACCTCCGGGCCGAAGCTGTCGACCATGGTCGCGTAGGCCTCGGGCGGCAGGCCGCGGCCGGCGTCGATGGGACTGAGGGTGCCGGCCAGGGCCGTGCGGCTGGCGAAACTCCCGGCCCGGTCGGCGAGCAGGTGGGCCGCCACCCACACGCCCATGGACCAGGCGGCCAGATGGACCTGCCGGTAGGCAGCCAGGGGTTCCAGCTCCGGCAGCTGCAGGTGCCGGTAGTCGTGTACCAAAAGGACATCGCAGCTGCGGGCGGGCAGAAAGCGGAACGGTTCCGGGTCCATGCCCCAGCCGCTGAAAAAGAGCAGGCAGTGCGGGTGGTTGGCGCGCTGCAGCCAGGCCGTTTGCATGGATTCAGTCCAGGGCGGCGCGGATCACGCCGGCCAGCGGGGCCAGCTGGTCCCAGTCCATGGCCGCGTTCAGGGAAAGGCGCAGGCGCGAGGTGCCGGCCGGCACGGTGGGCGGGCGCACCGCCTTGACCCAGTAGCCGGCCGCACACACCCGCTCGGCCGCGGCCACCGCCCGGCCGGCGTCACCGACCAGCACCGGCACGATGTTGCTGCTGCCGTCGGTGCGCAGGCCGGCGGCACGCAAACTCGCGCGGAACCGTTCCGCCAGCCGGGCCACGGCCGCCCGCTGTTCGCGCATGAGCGGAATCTGGCGGAGCACGAAGCACAGCCAGTGGACCGAGACCGGCGGCAGGCCGGTGCTGAAGATCTGCGAGCGGGCGGTGTTGACGAGATAGTCGATGAGCACCTGCGGGCCGACCACAAAGGCGCCCTGTCCGCCGAAGGCCTTGCCGAAGGTGCCGGTGAGGATGTCGATCCGCCGGTGCACACCCTGCTCCTCGGCCAGGCCGCAGCCGCTGTCGCCGCGGATGCCGACCCCGTGCGCCTCGTCCACGTAGAGCACCGCCTGGAAGCGGTCACGCAGCCGCACCAGTTCGGCCAAGTCGGCGGTGTCGCCGTCCATGCTGAAGATCGACTCGGTGACGATGTACACCTGGCGGTACTTGTCCCGCTCACGCGTGAGGATCCCTTCGATGGCCGCGTAGTCCAGGTGCGGATAGCGGATCGTCCGGGCCCGTGACAGGCGCATGCCGTCGATCAGGCTGGCGTGGCAGAGCTTGTCGGCGAGGATCAGATCCTTTCGGCCGGCGAGCGCCGGCAGGATGCCGATGTTGATGTGGTAGCCGGAGTTGAACACCAGGGCCGCTTCGGCCCGGTAGAGGGCGCGCAGCTGTTCCTCGAGACGCACGTACGGCCGGGTGTTGCCGGTCATCAGCCGCGAGGCGGTGCTGCCCAGGCCGTAGTTTTCGAGCAGCCCGCCCCCGGCCTGCTCGGCGTAAAAGGCGCGCAGCAGGGCGGGGTTGGCCGCCAAGCCGAGGTAGTCGTTGCCCGCCAGGTTGAGGCAGGTGCGGCCATCGATGTCAATACGGCCCCGGTCCAGGTGGGTGACCGGCACGAGCCGGCGCAGCTGGCCGTCGTGCTCGATCTCCGTCAGCGCTCCGGCCAGCTGGTCAAGAAAAGCGGTCATGATTCGATCTCAGGTTGCGAACTGCGCGTACAGCTCGTCGTTGAAGCCCACCAGCAGCCGGTCGCCGATGCGCAGGGTGGGGGCGCGAAGGGTGCCGGAGCGGCCCAGGGTTTCCTTGAGGATCGCCTCGCGGCTGTCCCGGCGCGGGTCGAACACCAGCTGTTTCCTGCCCTTGGCGACGACGATCTCCCGGGCGGCGGCGAGCACCTGCCAGGCCGCCTCCTCGGCCAGGGACGCTTTGCGGGCGTCGGCCACCTCGGTGCAGGGGATACTGTTTCGGCTGAGCACATCCTGTGCCCGCTGGCACGAGGTTCAGCCTTTTCTCAGGTAGGCCCAATCGATCTGCATGCACTCCTCCTTTTCGTCCGGGGGTTGCGGGGATGGCGCGCCGGAAAGCGGTGCGAACGTCGCACTATAGTCGTCGGCAGCGGCCGGTGCCAGCGGAATCATCGCGATTTTGGCCGTTTGCGGCAAGGCGGAAATCCGGTAAAGGAAAGAGCCGCCCACCCGGGCACCCACCAGGAGACAACAACCATGAGCAGCGTACCGGAAACCGAGGGACCGCAGGGAGAGATGCTCCTGCGCACCATGCCCATGCCGGCGGACACCAGTTTCAACGGCGACATCTTCGGCGGCTGGATCATGTCGCAGATGGACCTTGCCGGCTCCATCCTCGCCAAGGAGGTGACCCGAACGCGCACGGCCACGGTGGCGGTGGAGGGCATGAAGTTCATCAAGCCGGTACGGGTGGGCGACGTGGTCTGCTGCCACGGCCGGGTGGTGCGGCTGGGCACCACCTCGGTGACCATCCTGCTCGAGGTCTGGGTGCGGCCGGTGCTCGGCTCGGGTGAGGACCGCTTCACCCTGTTCAAGGTCACCGAGGCGGCCTTCACCTACGTGTCCCTGGGCGAGGATGGCCGCAAACAGCCCATCGACCGGGAACAGGCGCGCCAGCGCCTGCCCGGCCTCAACTGCTGAGCACGCGGGTGTCCTCGAGGGCGCCCTCCAGTTCGGCCAGGTCGGTTCCGGTCAGGCCGAGCAGGTTCGCCTCGGGGGTGGCGGCAAGGAGCAGCGAGCCGTCCTCGGCCAGGCCGATGCCCAGCTTG